>JBMYPE010000242.1:0-3768 GCA_049600015.1 Kangiellaceae bacterium | reverse complement strand
GAGTTAATTATGTAGTCGCACAATTAGATGATCCTTATGGCTTAATCAATCAAAGCTCAGAGAACGGGACTTCATTAAAATCTGAACCGATCAGAATGGGTACCTTTGTAAAAGCAAAAATATTTGGTATAGAAAGTGACAATATTATTTCAATACCGAGAAAAGCGATAAGAGGTGAGAATAAGATTTACCTTTTAGGGAAAGATAAAAAATTAGATATCACAGAAATTGATATATTAAGAACCGATTCAAAAAATGTTTATGTATCAGCTGGTGTTGATGATGGTCAACAGGTAATTGTCACTAAATTATCAACGGCTATCAATGGAATGAAGTTAAGACTGCCAGGCGACCCAATAGAAAACCAGTCAAAAGATAAGCCGAGTAAAGTAGAAGAAGTAGACGGCATGAATGATGATGAATCTATGATGGCGGGTAAAGAGTCAACAGATCAAGAATCTAGTAAAGCTAATACTGAAAAAGCATCCGTTAAAGAAGATAAACTGAAAGACGGAG
Organism: Kangiellaceae bacterium; assembly: GCA_049600015.1. GTDB lineage: Bacteria > Pseudomonadota > Gammaproteobacteria > Enterobacterales > Kangiellaceae. The sequence continues at coordinate 3,252 of JBMYPE010000242.1, read as the reverse complement.
GTAACTTGTAATGAGTCATGAGAAACCGACCGGAATTATCGCTTGGTTTGCGAGAAATTCAGTGGCCGCCAATCTTTTGATGATAGGCATATTTTTAGTTGGAGCATTCTCTTATTCAACTATTAATAAAAAAATGTTTCCAGAATTTAACGTTAATATGATTTCTATCACTGTACCGCATTTAGGCGCAGCACCTGAAGAGGTAGAAAAATCGGTCGTTTTAAAAGTAGAAGAAGCCTTAGAAAATATTGAAGGCATAAAACGAATGACCTCTTTTTCTAATGAAGGTGTTGGAAGAGTTCAATTGGAACTTCAGTCAGGTTATTCCATGTCAGAAAAACTAGATGAAGTTCAACAACAAGTGGACGCTATTACCACTTTCCCATTGCAAACAGAAAAACCAATTGTACAAAAAGTCGAATTTCAAAGTGATGTATTGTGGGTATCAGTTTACGGACAAATGGATCGCAAAAGCCGTCAAAATTTAGCGCAACAAGTCCGTGATGAAATAATGACTTTGCCACAAATTAATATTGCGGAAGTAGTGGGAAATAGACCTTATGAAATTAGTATTGAAGTTTCGGAATATAAATTAAAAAAATACGGATTAACATTTGATGAAATTTCACGAGCAGTTAAAAACTCTTCAATCGATCTACCGGGTGGAACCATAAAAACCGATGGTGGAGATATTTTATTACGAACCAAAGGACAGGCATACACTGGTGATGAGTATGGAAACTTAGTTTTAAGAACTAACGCGAATGGAACCCGATTAGTATTAAGTGATGTTGCAAATATTGTTGATGGTTTTGTTGAAAGTGAAGGTTATGCGACGTTTGACGGTGATCCTACTTCGAGTATTCGAGTTCGCTCAACTGGTGATCAAAATGATTTAGAAATAGCCGCGACAGTTAAGAATTATATTAAAGAAAAACAAGCGACATTGCCAGACGGCGCAAAGTTAAGCGTTTGGGGTGACTCTTCTTTTTATTTGAACGCGCGCTTAGATATGATGATCAGTAACATGATTATGGGTGCATTTTTAGTTTTTATTGTATTAGCTTTATTTCTAAGAATTAGAATCGCCTTTTGGGTAATGCTCGGCATACCGGTATGTTTCTTAGGTGCATTTATTGTAATGCCGTTATTAGGCGAATGGTCAGTTTCCATTAATTTATTAAGTCTCTTTGCTTTTATTATGGTGCTCGGAATAGTGGTGGATGATGCGATTGTTATTGGCGAAAGTATTTATTCAGAAATTCAGCACAATGGCCATACCACAAATAATGTTATTCGTGGGACTCATCGTGTGTCGGTTCCTGCGACATTTGGCGTTTTAACTACTATCGCCGCTTTTACACCTTTGTTAATGATAGACGCAAGCTTTGCCGCTTTTTTTAGGGCCATCGCAATCGTTGTGAGTGCTTGTTTGGTATTTTCTTTAATCGAATCAAAGTGGATTTTACCTTCTCATTTGGCTCATATGAATTACACACCATACGATCCTAATAATGCAAATGCACTTGAGAAACTTCAGGCAAGGTTTAAAAAGTGGCTAGATCATATTATTCAAGATAAATATAAACCTTTAGTTGAAAAGGCTGTTGTTAAACGCTACAACACTATGGCGATTTTTATTGCTATTTTATTTGTTTCATTTGGATTACTCTCGAGTAGTTTAGTCAAGGTGGAAGTTTTTCCTAACATCCCGAGTGATTTTATTCAGGGTAACTTAACCATGATTGATGGTTCGTCGGTTGCACAAAGAAATTTGGCGCTTGATAAAATTATGGATGCGGCAAATGAAATAGCGGACGAAAACATTCAAGAAGATGGAAATTCGATAGTTAAGCATTTGATGTTATTTACCAATGGCGATACTGGCGGAACTTTTTTAATGGAAATGACAAAGCCAGAAACCCGAACCATTAGTTCTTTCGAGGTGGTGGATTTGTGGCGTGAAAAAGTAGGTGAGTTGCCAGGTTCAAAAGATATTCAATTTGCAGCGGGAACTAACGCTGGCGGTGGAGCAGCTTTAGAGTTTCAATTGATTGGTGAAAATAATGAAGAGTTAGATGCAGCCTCGCAAAAACTTGAAGAAAAGTTAGCTGAATACGATGGTGTTTTTGATATCAGAAGTTCTTTCAGCAATGGCAATCAAGAGATACAGTTAAAAATAAAACCAGAAGCGGAAGTTTTAGGATTAACATTAACAAATTTAGGTCGACAAGTCAGACAAGCTTTTTATGGAGAAGAGGCGCAAAGAATTCAAAGAGGACGTGATGAGTTAAAAGTGATGGTTCGTTATCCCAAGGCCGAAAGACGTTCCATTTCTGACTTAGAAAATATGTGGATCAGAACACCAGCAGGTGAAGAAGTTCCTTTTCATCAGGTGGCGGATGTTGATATTGGAACTGGTTTTACAAGTATTACACGAGTCAATCAAAAACGATCAATCACCATTTCAGCAGATATCGACCCTGAAAAAGTGGAGTCTAGAAAAGTGGTGACGGAAATGACCGAAACGGCTATCCCACAAATTTTGGCTGACTATCCAAGTGTTAAATCGGGAATAGAAGGTGCGAGCAAAGATACACAAGATTTCCTCAGTCAATTGATGTGGGCATTTTTAGGTGCATTAGCAATGATTTATTGTTTGATTGCTATTCCAACTCGATCTTATGGACAACCGATGGTCATCATGGCCGTGATTCCATTTGGATTAATTGGTGCAATTATTGGACACTTTCTATTATCACGATCACTTAACATGCTTTCAATGTATGGAATTATTGCATTAACAGGCGTGGTTGTTAATGACAGTTTAATTATGGTGGATTTTATAAACAAAGCCAAAAAAGAAGGTATGCGAGTGGTAGATGCGGTCGTCCAATCAGGAACCAAGCGTTTTAGAGCAATTTTGCTGACATCGTTAACGACGTTTTTTGGTGTTTTACCGATTTATTTTGAAACTAGTCTGCAAGCACAGTTTATCATTCCGATGGCTATATCAATTGGCTTTGGAATTATATTTGCCACAGTGATCACACTCTTTTTAGTTCCGTCACTCTATTTGATTTTGGAAGATTTCAGAGCATGGTTAAAAAGAAAATTTTCTCAAATTAGAAATCTTTTTTCCTCAGGTCAAAGGGCGTAGTTTATTAAAAAATTACTCAAGAAGAAATTTTCGACAAAATTTATCTCTAAAGAAAGGCTAGTTTTAACTAGCCTTTCTTGCATTAGCCGTAG
>JBMYPE010000241.1:0-3769 GCA_049600015.1 Kangiellaceae bacterium | reverse complement strand
ACAAACCTACGCCATTGGAAAATTAAATCTGTGGTTAAAAAACTGTGTCACTGCACCTGCTATCTCAATACTTGCAGAGGAAAAAATAAGAAAAATAGCTATTGCCAACCCTAAGCTCGCACCTTACGGACACGCTAGTCAAAAATTATTGGAGAAATATCAACTGTGGGAAAAACTGACACCTAAATTAATCTACTCAGAAAACATCGCTCAAGTAGCGCAGTTAGCTAAACTGGGAGTGATCGATGCGGCTCTGATTGCTGAGTCAAATGCGGCTAAGCTAACTTTGAATGAAAAGCATTGTCTAGTAAAACTAGACACCATTGACTACCCAGCCATATCCCAACAACTAGTGATAATGACCAATAGTCAAAATAAACCTGCGGCTAGAGAATTCGCGCTATTCCTAAAATCAAAAAAAGCTCAAAGCCTTATTAAAAACATGGGATATTTAACTTCTAATTCTGCTAGAATCGCGCCATAGACAAGATAAGCATATTGGAAATTTAGCGTGAGCGAAGAATCAGCTTTAATTGATACTAATTTAATAGAAATAACACCGGGTGCACAAGAGCATTTTGCTGGCTTACTTTCATCTCAAGATGAAGGAACGGGCATTCGCGTATTTGTTGTTAATCCCGGCACTCCTCACGCAGAATGTGGCGTTTCCTATTGCCCTACAGACGCAGTGGAAAAGGATGATTTAACCATTGAATTATCAGCGTTTAATGCTTATGTGGATAATGAGAGCATTCCCTATTTAGAAGAAGCTGTCATTGACTACCAAAAGGATGAGATGGGTGGTCAATTAACTTTAAAAGCACCTAATGCCAAAGCCAGAAAAGTCGATGACAATGCGCCCGCTATTGATCGCATCCGATATCTACTAGAGTCAGAAATAAATCCTCAGTTAGCAAGCCACGGTGGACAAGTTGCGCTAGCGGAATTCACAGAAGATGGCATCGCTGTATTACAATTTGGTGGCGGTTGCCAAGGTTGTGGTATGGTAGACACCACATTAAGTGAAGGCATTGAAAAAACACTGATGGAAAAAATCCCTGAAGTGAAAGGCGTTAAAGATATTACTGAGCATGAGCAAGGCGACAATCCTTATTATTAAAATTCCACCCGCAGTTTCAAATTCGGGAAGCTAAGAATGTCAGATCTTCCCGCTATCCTCCTCACTTTAAAGCTGGCACTCACCACCAGTGCTATTTTAATGATTTTTGGAATACCACTAGCTTGGTGGCTTGCAAGACCTTCACACAACAAATTCAAGAAACATTTTAAACCGTTAATTGAAGCAGTGGTTGCGTTACCTCTAGTATTACCACCCACTGTATTAGGTTTTTATCTACTCATTTTGTTTTCACCTGATGGCTGGTTGGGTGCCAATTGGATAAAAATCACAGGCACTTCACTCGCTTTTAGTTTTTCAGGTTTGGTCATTGCGTCTCTGCTCTATTCTCTGCCGTTTGTAGTCCAACCTTTACAGTCGACCTTTTCAAATATTTCTGAACAGCTTTTAGAGGTGAGTCAATCGCTAGGTACAAATAAATGGCATAAGATTAGCCGCGTGATTCTACCACTCAGCAAAACGGGATTGATAAGTGCTTTTAGTTTGGGTTTTGCACATACACTAGGAGAGTTTGGTGTGGTGTTAATGATTGGAGGAAATATTCCAGATGAAACTCGAGTAGTTTCCATTGCTATATATGATCATGTTGAAACCTTACAATTTCAAAATGCCCATCAACTATCCTTTATTTTAATCGTCTTTTCGTTAACTCTTTTAACTATTTTGTATCGCTCTAAAAACAATCGAGTTGGATTCAATTAATGTTAAAGATAGATCTAAAATGCCAGTTTGATGAGTTTTGTCTTGATTTATCTGAACAACTACCGACTGACAAGATTACAGGTTTATTCGGCAGTTCCGGGAGTGGAAAATCAAAACTACTGAGACAACTGTTAGGTTTTGATAGGCTCTTTCAAAAACAAGCTACAATAAGATTTAACTCGACTAACTGGCAAAAAAAATCAGAGGATAGCTTCAAGTTAACTGAAAACAGGGGCATAGGTTACTTGCCACAAACAATCGATCTATTTCCTCATTTAAATGCAAAAGAAAATATTCTTTTTAGTTCTCATGCTAAAGCTTGCAATCCTCATACAATTCAAAATGTTTTTGAAAAACTAAACATTGAAAATTTACTCAATAAATTTCCCTACCAACTTTCTGGTGGTCAGCAACAACGAGTTGGGTTGGCTAGAGCGATAATATCTGCAAAAAACCTATTGGTTTTAGATGAGCCTTTTTCAGCCATTGGCGAAGATCATAAACCACAAATAATGCAGCTAATAAAAAATATTAACCTAACTAAAAAGCTACCTATCATCTACTCTTCTCACAATCGATATGAACATGCCTATTTAGCCGATCACCTAATAACTTTTAAACAGGGTAAAGTCGTTCAATCTGGCGATTATCAAGATCTCGCAACTGATATTAATGAAGAGTATGCCCAGGTACCAGATGCAATTAACCATATCAAAGCGAGGGTTTTAAATTTTGATTCCAACTACTCAGTTAATTGTTTAAAAGTCGGTAATCATGATTTATGGGCCGGTGAAAATAAACTAGAAAAAAACCAATTAGTCACTCTAGAGCTTAGAGCGCGAGATATTTCTATATCAACAAATATAGTTAGTAATTCTAGTATTCTTAATTCTTTAGAAACTACACTGGTCGATTGGAAAGAAATTTCCGGGAATCAATATCTTTTAAAGTTATCTTTTGAGAATAGCTTTATCATTGCATTTATTACAAAAAAATCATTTTTTGATCTAAAATTAAAAACGGGAATAAATCTCTACGCTATGTTTAAAGCGGTCAATATTCTTCCAATATCCATGAGTTGATAAAATGAACCAGAACGTGAAAACTCAGTTAATCAATCATTTCAGGAAAAGGTCTGAAACACCAAATTTGCAAATCAAACAACTCGCCATTGGCACAATCATTTCCTTAGTGGCTATGACCGCAATTATCTTTATCGCACAATTTGAGAATCAAATTCTTTTCTATTTTTTTGCGTTAATTTTATTCGCTGGAATAATTTACGCCATCCCTGGTTACATTGGAATTTGGGTATGGAGAATGAGAGAAACCTTGTTTAAGGATAAATAATTAACTCAGACTCTGTACTATTTAATTTTCTTTAAAAAATTTGCTCGCTGCAGGATGCAATGGAATAGCTATACCATCTAAAGCTCGCTCGCGATCAATACTCGCACCTATCTTTCCAAAATTTGAAAGTTCCACGGAGGAATTAAATAGGCTTTCAAGTAGCTCTGTAACTTGAGGATCGCTGACCTGTTGATTAGCAACCAGCAATGCCGTCACTGCAACACTTGAAACCGATTTTTTAAGTGATGGGTATACCTGTGGCTGTATTTGATAATTGACATAGCCGTGTTGACTCACCAGCTCATCAATAATATTTTGATCAATAGCCAGCAGAGTGACTTGCTCTTCGACACCTTGCAAATAACGTGAGGGTAATGCACCAGTAATAAATATTGCATCCATATTTCCTGCAATTAACTCTCTAACCGAACTAGCGAAATCCATAGTAGAAAAATTTTCATAACTCACACCAGCAATATCTAAAATTTGTTTTGCATTTGCTTGTGTTCCAGTTCCACTAGCTCCTAGATTGACACGCTTTGCGTTTAAATCAGCAATACGTTTAATGCTAGAGTTATT
>JBMYPE010000240.1:0-3770 GCA_049600015.1 Kangiellaceae bacterium | reverse complement strand
CTTCAATTGTCTGGTACAAATGGCGGAAGCGTTCAGTTATCACTCTTGCCACTAGCCAACCGAGAATTAACGTAGAGGGAAATATCCAAAAAAAGCTGGCCAGTGTATTAAATATAGATATTTTAACTATCTGTAAAAGCGGAATATAAAAAAGAGGTGCTTGGTTCGGTTTGTATTGCCAAGATTGCCAGCTGATGGTCGCACCGATGATCCCTTCTTTATTATTTAACACGCGATTGATCACCAGATATTCATTTTTTCCTAAAGGTTCAATTCCACTATTATTATGCCCAATGAGAGCGTCAGCAAGATCGTCTCTTGATTGAATAATAATTTGAGAGCCCACATCGCCCTGTAACAATGGCGTGTCTTTTGTTTTAAAGACTAATCGAGAGTTTATATCGACAAATGCTATGTTGCTTATCGTAATCTTGGTGAAAGGGTTATTTTGTAGCGATACTTGATGTGGGCTTTTTTGAATCAAAGATGTTAAATAGTTATTGATTAATTTTTGGTTGTTTGCCCGCTTTTTTAAAGGCGCTTCAATATTACTTTTTTGCCACTTTAGTATTGGGTACTGTTGCATGGTGTAGCTAATATTGGATGAACCCAACATTATCAGTGTGAAGTGAATACCAACACTGGTAACAAAGCCGATGAGACTTAACCAAATAATAAGTTTCCATTTTAGAGAGAAGTTAATGAAGGTCATATCTTTTATTATTATCAATTTTAATCATTATGCATTGAACCTCTAGCTTAATAGAGTACATTTTAAGTTATACGCTCTATTAAAGCATGAGTCTCAAGACCTAGATATGTGATTTTAATATTGGGTATCTAGCCCGATTTAATTGGCAGTAAAAGGTGGTTAAATGTATTCACTTAATTTATGAGGTGAATCACCGTGCAGTTAGCAATCGAAGTATCTAATTTATCAAAACAATTTGAACAGAAATTTGTTTTGGAAAACATCAATATTAATGTACCTCAAGGTTCAGTATACGGTTTTTTGGGGAATAATGGTGCTGGAAAATCTACGCTAATTAGGATTTTGTTAGGTTTACTCAATATTGACTCAGGCGTTGTAAAAATTGACTCTAAGGCTATAAGTCGAACGGATGTAGCATATAAAAATGCGATCGGTTGTTTAGTTGATTCTCCTTGTTTATATACGCAATTAACTGCTAAAGAATATCTTGCAATCTCTTGCAAAATAAAAGGGTTGGCTCATTCCGCTATAGATGAAGCGTTAGAAATAGTTAATATGTCTGAGCATTTAAATGTGCCAATGGATAATTTTTCTTTAGGAATGAAGCAGCGTATCGCGTTAGCCAATGCGCTTTTAGGGCAACCAAAACTATTAATTTTAGACGAGCCCACCAATGGACTTGATCCTGCTGGAATGAGGGAAATCAGACATTTGTTAAAGTCTTTGCCTGAGAGAAGTGGCGCGACAGTATTTTTATCTAGCCATTTGTTAGATGAAATTCAAAAAACAGCGACTCATGTCGGAATTTTACATCAAGGGAAAATGGCTATTGAATCTAACTTGAAAGAGTTAATGCACAAGCAGTCAGCTTCGCTCGATATAATCACACCTTTTGCGCAAAAACTTAATCAATATTTCATTCAACAGGATATACCGTCTCAAATTATTTCATCGAAGCAACTGCGTTTAAATGAGATAAGTTATTCACAGTGTAGCGAGATTACTCAACAAGTGGTAAATGCTGGATTTGAACTAATTGAAGCACGTTTTAATCAAGCGTCACTAGAAAATCTATTTCTGCAGTTAGTGCAAAATCAATCAAAAGAGGGTAAATGATGTTTATAAGATTAATGCAGGTTGAGCTAATAAAAACAAAGCGCAGTTTAGCTCTGTTAATGATGTTTTTAAGTCCCCTTATGGTGTTATTAGTTAACTTATTATTGTTGCTGAACAATGAAGGCAAAATGATTGAAGAAAAGGGTTGGAGTCTCTATTGGATGCAAAATTATGCCATGTGGGGCTATTTTATGATGCCGCTTTATTTAGCTTTAATTACAACATTATTAAATGGTGTAGAACACCGAAGCAACGGATGGCGATTTATGATGTCGTTACCGATTAAACAAAAAGATTTATTTTTGGTAAAACTGATTTTGGCTTGGATTTATTTGATTGGCGCAAGTTTAGTTCTTTTTACTGCCATTTTTATTTCGATTATTCTTTTAGAAAGCTTTGGAGTAAACGGCAAAGATATAATTAGCTTTGATGTCAGTCAAAAATTAATATTTAGCTGTGTCTCTTGTGTAGCTATTATGACAGTTCAACATATAATTAGCTGGCGCTGGAAAAGTATTGTTGCGCCTTTGGGAGTCGGTGTTGTTGCCACTATGAGTATTATGCAATTCAGTAGTTCTGAGTACTGGCGATTTAATCCATGGACATATACATTAATGACCACTAACTCGCCTAATGCTGATATTCAAAGCGCTGCTATTTTATACTCATTATTGGTTTCTTTAATTTTAGCTTTTCTAGCAATGTTTTGGTTGGGGAAAAGAGAAGTTAGTTGTTAACCTAGCCACAAGCTCGAATGAGTTTTCCATAATACTCAGACTTCAATTGAGTGAATGTCTCAGGTGTCAGATATGCCACATGTTATGCATAGGTAAAGCATCATCTTTATCTCGTTCAATATCATTTTCTTTCGCTAACTTTTGGCGAATGATATCGCGATCTAGATGGGGCGCAAAAAGTTCGACAAAGCAGAGCATATACTGTCTGACTAAAAGGTTTTTATTAAAAGCAATCCATGTGGTGCATCTAGGCAAAAGCTTCTTTGTGGAATAACCGATTAAGTCCTTATCTGAATTTGCAGAATATGCCATTTCCGCAATAATCCCAATCCCCATATTTTCTCTCACGTAGGTTTTTATTACATCGGCATCTCGCGCTGTGAATACAATGTTCCCTTTGAGTCCATTTTGATTAAATGCTTTCACTAAGCCAGAATTGCCTTGAATGGGTTCTTTGTAGGTGACGATTGGGTATTTAGCTATATCATCTAAGCCTATCTGTTTGAGTTCACTTAATGGGTGATCGTAAGGAAACAATAAAATACGATCCCATTCATAACAGGGAATTTTTATAATGTCAGGATGTAAGTTTTGATTGTCTGAGGCAATTGCAAAATCAATCTCTTGGTTAAGTAGCAATTGAGTTAAATGCTCAACGGATGCTTGTTGAATATCAATGGTCAAATTCTGATAGCGTTCGTGAAAGCGTTTAAGCACCGCAGGTAATACATATTTGGCTTGGGTTTGGGTGGTTGCTAAACGAAATTGTCCATGTTCCACATTGTTTTGATCGTCCGATAATCTTTTAATGTTTTCCACCGATTCAACCGCTTTTCGGGCATATTTGACAACTTGCTCTCCGGTTGCGGTTAAGCCTGCGAGTTGTTTGCCACTACGTTTAAAAATTTTTAGGTCTAATTCTTCTTCCAGCAATTTTAATTGCTTACTTATTCCTGGTTGAGAGGTGTATATTTTTTCGGCGGCCGTTGTAATATTGAAGTTGTTCTCAACAATGGCAAGGAGGTATTTTAGTTGTTGTAGTTTCATGTTGGTAATGACGTTCTAAATCGAGATAAATTACATCGTTAATGGTATCTGAAAGTTTAATCTAACATTCTCTTTCGCTATACGCTATTCCAAATGGTTATTTGGGTAGAGTGATAAATTATTGTGATTTTTAATTTTGCTGTGGTTTTATAGCAATA
>JBMYPE010000239.1:0-3789 GCA_049600015.1 Kangiellaceae bacterium | reverse complement strand
CTCTCATCACCTAATTGATCCACTATCGCTACACCGCTAGACCACTCATTCCCATAAGTTTTCTCAGCTCTAAGAAACGAATACTCCCATCTAAATAGTTTATCCAGAGTTAGCACTTTGCTCAGTTTAATTTTTGTTGATAGGCCAAGACCGTCGTCTTCTCGCCAAATTAAATAGTTATAATTTTTTATTGTTAAGGTATCAGATTTATAAGCTTGAAAGGTGTGTCGGGCAAAACTGAAAGGTTCTAAACCTGAACCTAGTCCAACACGAAAATCAAATTTGGAACGACGGTAGCTGTCTGTCTCGTAGTTGAGCGCCGCAGAGGTACTATTGGTTTTATCTGCAATCGTTTCTAGATCGGTGCTATCGTCAGCTTCTGTTTTGTTTTCTTTTGGTTCATTACTAATGATTAAACTGACACGATTACTTAATTGAGGCAATTTCACTTTGGCTTTTATTTTTGGCCTATAGCGAGGTTTTTCACCGCTTCTAAAAATAAAATCATTTCTAAGGCGCAAGTAATCAAAGTCTGCATCTTCTAACTCTTCAGATTGACCAAAAAAACTATCGATCCAGTTAGCAAAATTAACTGCGGAGTCGTAGACAATTTCTCTAGTGTTTTTGTTTTTGGTTTGATGAGCATCATCTTCTGATTCCTTTTGTTCTTTATCTTTCAAATTTTCATGAGCACTATTTTGACTATTGTTATTTGAGTGTAGGAAGTCACTGGTTGCATGATTAGAAAAAACTAACAATATGATGATTATTAGTTTTTTTAATTTCATTGCGGAAAAAATAATCGAGTGCAAAAATAATTAAAGCAGCGCTTCAATTTCTTTGGCAATAGAAGATGGTTTGTCTGTAGGTGCAAATCGTTTAATCACTTCTCCATTTTTATTGATTAAAAATTTTGTAAAGTTCCATTTGATTCCTTTTGAGCCTAACAGACCGGGTGCTTCCGACTTCATAAAATCATAAATCGGCGTCGCATTGTCACCATTAACTTCTACTTTTTCAAATAGAGGGAAACTGGTTTGATAGGTTAAATCACAGAAGCTTTGAATCGCTTCTGAGTCGCCTGGCTCTTGCCCACCAAATTGATTACAGGGAAATCCTAGTACGCTAAACCCTTTCTCTGCATACTCTTTTTGCAGTTTCTCCAACCCTTCATACTGCGGTGTAAACCCACATTTACTTGCGGTGTTAACAATGAGCAAAACTTTGTCTTTATAATCAGACATGTTGACAGGGTTGCCTTTAATGTCATTGCATTGAAATTGGTATATATTGTCAGTCATGGGAATTTCTCACTAAATTATTGTATTTGCTTAGTTTATCGAATCTAACAACAATTGCATAAACATTTTACCTGTTTTACCGAGTGTTTTGTCAGATCGCCACACAAGGTGAGGGTTAAAACTAAATCTCGAATCCCTAAGAGTATTCACTTCCACCAAGTCGCCTTGGTTAATTTCTTGAGCCACTAAATATCTGGGCATCCAGCCAAAACCAATTCCTTGCAATAGGGCGAGTTTTTTACTTTTGAAATCGCTTAGATAAAATAGTTTTTCACCGCCAAAATGCATATGTTCCACTTCATACAATGCTTGATCGCTGGAGTCGTGCACGCTTAATTCTATGTGCTGTTGCAGTTGATTAATATCAACTTTATTTAGAGTGGCTAATGGGTGATCAATACCGACACAAAGTAAACACTCAACACTTGGCAATTTCTTAACACTTAATTGAGTTGTTTGCTGAAACTCTTTTACAATCATAAGATCCGCTTTATTGCGTTCAAAACGATGTTGGACGCCGCCTAAATATTCCATAGTGAGCGAGATTTTTGTGGGTACGTCTTCTTCAATTAAGGCCTTAATGACTTTCATTATGGGTGATATGTCTAGTATGCCATCAACCACAACTTCAAAACTTGGTTCCCATTCTTGATTAAGTTGCTTTGCCAGCATTTCAATATTTTCAGCTTGAGCAAGTAAGCGTTTACCTTCATTAAGAATCGCTTCGCCTTGCGGTGTTAACACTGCTCGGTATTCAGTTCTATCAAATATGCTCAGATTCAGCGTGCTTTCTAGTTTGCGGATCTGATAACTAATCGCTGATTGTGCTCTATGTAATGTTTTGGACGCTGCAGAAAAACTACCTTGTTCCACTATGGTATTGAGCACACGAATTGAGTCTAAATCGAGTTTCATAAATAATTTGTTGGTTTAGGTGTCGATGGCTTGAACTAAAGTAGAGTACCATAGAAATTAGCTTAAAATATGTTTTTGATTGAAGACATATTGGTCGTGAGTTTTTTAATAGCGGGCTTTAATCTATCTCCAACTCATTGACCAGCTCTTAGGTCAATGTTAATGTCCTGTTGTTTCTAGAGACTTTTTGTTTTATCTCATTACAATTCATAATAGATCAGTCTAAATCATCTTTACTCAAAGGATATGGGGTTTTTATGCGCTTCCTTAGTATTTATCACACCACGATGTTTATGTTAAAACACTGCGTAAATTTAAAAGATTGTATAAGCCGGTTTATCTTAGTTTCTGTCTTGTTGGGAGCGTCTTGCAGTGTTTCTGCTGATGACACATCAAACGACCTTCTTAATTCTAAAAAAGATGAATCGAGATCGGTTAGGGTTACCACACAGCCAATAACATCTTTATTGTTTTTTCCTACTCGAAATGCACCAGCTAAGGCGGATTCTCTAAACAATTCTAAAATTCCAGCTCAAATTAATGCGGTGTTAAATCGTGTTTTAGTAAAAGTGGGAGATCAAGTGCAAAAAGGTGAGCTGTTAGCGGAATTGGATTGTCGTGACAAAAATTTAGATGTTTCAAATCAACAAGCACAATTCAGTCGATTTGAAGAGAGTTTAGGTTTTGAAAATCGTCAATTAGAACGAGGCATCAAGTTAGCCAACCAAAAAACTATTGGCGAAGCAGAGCTCGATAATTTAAAAGTAAATGTTCGTTTGGCTGAGTCTCAATTGGTGTCGCAAAAATCTGTTTTAAATAGAGCATTGTTGGAACAAAAGCGTTGCACTATTCGCGCTCCTTATCATGGCGTAGTCACGCAACGAATCGCAAGCGTTGGAGACATGTTAACTATTGGAAGCAGTTTGCTGGAAACTACAGAACTTTCTAATGTAGAGGTGGCGGCGGATATTCCTTTGAGTGACAGTCGTTCATTTGAAGAAGCCAAAAGTTACTTTTTTGTAAATAGTGCAGGAAAATTTTTACTGGATAAAAGAGTACTTTTGCCTCTTGTGTTAAATGAATCGAGGAGCCGTCAAGCGAGATTGACCTTTCGAAATAGTGTTGCACTTCCGGGAACCACCGGGAGACTCATATGGGAGTCTTCAAAAAAACACATACCAGCCAATTTATTGCAAGAAAGAAATGGATTGAAAGGTGTCTTTATACTGAATGAAAACAAAGCAAAATTTGTAGAAGTTAAAAATGTGCAAGAAGGACGTCCTATTTTACTAAATGATTTTTCTGAGTGGCAAGACACCGTTCTGATTATAGACGGCAGGCATGGCTTGGTGGATGGGCAGGTTATTTCAACAACCAATGTTTTGACAGATGGAATTAATTAGTGATGTGGTTAAAAAATTTAATCAAAAACCATGTATTAACCAATCTTATATTTGTGTTGGTGTTATTAGTTGGGTTTACCGTTTATTCTGAATTGCCGCGAGAGCAAGATCCAACGGTTAATTTTAATTGGGTTCAAGTCACCACCTTTCTACCAGGAGCTTCCGCAAAA
>JBMYPE010000238.1:0-3789 GCA_049600015.1 Kangiellaceae bacterium | reverse complement strand
GTCCGTTACGGATCCTAGTCAGCATATCAGCAATTGGATCTTGCATGCTCATATTATTTCTCCCAACAATTACCAGCTAGCTTTCACTAAACCAGGAACATCGCCTGCCATCGCATGCTCACGTAACTTGTTACGGCTTAAACCGAACTTACGTAAATAACCATGAGGACGACCAGTAATATTACAACGATTTCGTTGACGAACAGGACTCGCGTCACGAGGCAATTTTTGCAATGCCACGGTAGCTTCCCAACGTTCTTCATCACTTTTGTTGAGGTCAACTATAGTTGCTTTTAATTCTGCACGCTTTGCAGCATATTTAGCAACTAGCTTTGCGCGCTTATTTTCACGCTGTACCATTGATACTTTAGCCATTATTTACCCCTTAGACTTGATTGGGAATTTGAACGCTGCTAATAATTCGCGGCCTTCATCATCGTTTGTCGCTGAAGTCGTAATAGTGATATCCATTCCGCGAATTTTGTCTACTTTGTCATAGTCAATTTCTGGAAAGATGATCTGTTCTTTAACGCCCATGGAGTAGTTACCACGTCCGTCAAACGACTTTGGATTAAGTCCACGGAAGTCGCGAATACGAGGGATAGCAATTGAAACTAAGCGTTCCAAAAATTCCCACATACGCTCTCCGCGTAAAGTTACCTTAGCGCCAATAGGGTAGTCATCACGAATTTTAAATCCCGCAATTGATTTGCGAGCTTTAGTGACAACAGGCTTTTGACCTGAGATAGCAGTTAAGTCATTACAAGCGTTCTCTAGAACCTTTTTATCCCCAACAGCTTCACCCAGACCCATATTAAGTGTGATCTTGGTAATCTTTGGGACTTGCATGACAGACTTGTATTTAAACTTTTCAGTCAAAGCAGATACAACATCGCTTTGATAGTAGTCTTGCAGTTTCGCCATTTTCTTACGCCTAAATTAGTCGAGAGTTAAAATAGACATATCCGAAGTTATATCAATCTATCTCTCGATGTTTTAAAAATCTAATCGACTAGCTCACCATTCGATTTGAAAAATCGAACACGTTTGCCGTCTTCTTCTACTTTAATACCAACTTTATCTGCTTTTCCTGTTTTAGCATTAAACAGCGCAACATTTGAAATATCTAAAGCCGCTTCTTTTTCTACGATGCCGCCTTGAATTCCAGCCTGTGGATTTGGTTTAACATGCTTTTTCATCATGTTAACACCGTCAACAACCACTCGACCTTTGTCAGTAATTATTTTTGAAATCTTGCCTTTTTGACCGTTGCTTTTTCCGGCTAAAACAATGACTTCATCACCTGTTCTTAGTTTTTGCATTTTGCTTGTCTCCTTAAAGAACTTCTGGCGCTAAAGAAACAATTTTCATGAACTTATCACCGCGCAGTTCGCGAGTAACTGGTCCAAAAATACGTGTTCCAACAGGCTGCAAGTTTGCATTTAAAAGAACTGCTGCGTTCCCATCAAAACGGATCAAAGATCCATCTGGACGTCTTACGCCTTTTCGGGTTCTAACAACGACAGCGTTCATTACATCACCTTTCTTCGCTTTACCACGAGGAATAGCTTCTTTAACACTGACCTTGATCACATCACCGATTCTTGCGTAACGGCGGTGCGAGCCTCCAAGAACCTTAATACATTGTACTCGACGCGCGCCACTGTTATCTGCAACATCAAGTGTTGTTTGCATTTGGATCATTGGTTTTCTCCAACTTTTCCCGAGTTAAATCCAGTGCCAATAGAGGCCACTAGCAAAAAGACGCGGGAGTATACCATCATTTAATTGATTCAGCTAACCTAAGATTATAAAAAATAATCTGTTAATTATGCCTTTTCAACAACCTCAACTAACTGCCATGACTTACTTTTAGAAAGTGGTCTGCACTCAGCTATTTTAACTGTATCACCCATATTAGATTCGTTAGTTTCATCATGGGCGTGTACTTTAGTAGAACGCTTTATGAACTTACCGTACAAAGGATGTTTCACTTGACGCTCAATTTTAACTGTGATGGTTTTATCCATCTTATCACTGGTAACTTTACCAGTTAGAGTACGCTGTACTTTTTGCTCACTCATTATGCTTCTCCTTTACCGGCTGATTGTTCAGCGGAAGCAGTTTGCGCATTCTGATTTAAAATCGTCTTAACGCGTGCAATATTTCTTCGCACATTTTTCAAGTTATGAGTTTGCTCACTTTGATTAGTTGCACGTTGCATACGCAAATTAAATTGTTCTTTACGTAGTTCAACTAATTCAGCGTTTAGCTCATCAGTATTTTTTTCTATCAACTCGGAAGCATTCATTACGCTATTCCCCTTTACAAGATCGTCCGCTTGACGAAAGTTGTTTTAACAGCAAGTTTAGCGGAAGCGAGCTCGAAAGCTTCTCTTGCTAAATTTTCTGGCACACCTTCAACTTCAAACAACATGCGCCCTGGCTGAATTTGTGCTACCCAATATTCCACACTACCTTTACCTTTACCCATACGTACTTCTAATGGCTTTTTGGTAATTGGCTTGTCTGGGAATACGCGAATGTAAACTTTACCTTGTCTACGCATATGTCTAGTCATTGCTCGACGAGCAGCTTCGATTTGACGTGCAGTCATTCGGCCACGGCCTGCAGACTTTAGTCCATATTCACCAAAGCTAACTTTATGCTCAACAACACCACGATTACGTAGTTTATGTTGTTTACGAAATTTTGTTCTTTTAGGTTGTAACATGGTCTATATTCCCCTACTTCTTAGCTCTAGTAGGTCTTTTCTTTGGCTTATCTTCAGCTGGAGTTTGTGGTTGGTCACCAAAAACTTCACCTTTAAATATCCAGACCTTAACGCCAATGATTCCGTAAGTTGTGTTAGCTTCAGCCGTTGCGTAGTCAATATCTGCTCGCAAAGTATGAAGTGGAACACGACCTTCTCGGTACCATTCAGCTCGAGCGATATCCGCTCCACCTAAACGACCACCAACTTGAACTTTAATACCTTCAGCTCCAGCTCGCATTGTGTTTTGAACAGCACGTTTCATTGCTCTTCTAAACATAACTCGACGCTCTAACTGAGACGCAATTCCGTCGGCAACTAATTTTGCATCTAATTCAGGCTTACGAATTTGTTCGATGTTGATTTGAGTTTGTACGCCAGACATTTTTCCAATGGCTTTGCGTAACTTTTCAATATCTTCGCCTTTTTTACCGATAACAATACCAGGACGTGCAGTGTGAATTGTCACTCGCAATGCCTTAGTTGGTCTTTCGATATCAATTTTTGCAACTGATGCTTTTTCTAATTTTTTAAATAACCAATCACGAATCTCAATATCGCTGGCTAATAAATTGGCATATTCGCTTCGCTCTGCATACCACACAGAGTTATGTTTCTTTACAATACCTAAGCGAATACCCGTTGGATGTACTTTTTGACCCATGGTTTATCTCCTAAATATCCGAAACTTTAACGGTGATATGACATGAACGCTTAATGATTCTATCAGCTCGACCTTTAGCGCGAGTCTTAATACGCTTTAAAGTTGGGCCGGCATCAACAAAAATTGTTGATACTTTTAGCTCATCAATATCTGCACCGTCATTATGCTCAGCATTAGCAATGGCAGAATTAAGAACTTTTTGAATCATTTCAGCAGCTTTTTTATTGCTAAACTTTAATAAGTTAAGCGCATTCTCTACTGGCATACCTCTAACCTGATCAGCAACTAAGCGCGCTTTCTGAGGAGAGATTCTTGCGTGACGTAAAACAGCTTGAGTTTCCATCATTATCTCC
>JBMYPE010000237.1:0-3819 GCA_049600015.1 Kangiellaceae bacterium | reverse complement strand
CTAATGGCAGTGACAGGATCTTTTTGTGCAAAACACGCCATGCGCCATGCGCCAGCTGAAGAACCTATTGTATAAAGAGGTTTCTGCCTGTTTTTAAAAAACTCGCCAAAAATATATTTATCTAATCCAAAAAGTGTAAACCATTTAGGACCGCCTGATGCGCCTGCCATCATTTGAAATTGCTCGGCACTTAAACCATTTTGTTTGATTTCTTTTAAAGCGGTTTTTCCCGCGTAAATTGAGATTGAACTGGTCATGTAGGATTGCTTTGAGTTGATTTGAATCTGAACAAATATATTTATTCACACCGAAGCCTCTATTATCTCTGATATTTATTCACTAAGAAAGAGTCTGCTAATAAAGTAACTAGTTATCAAGGATTAAACTAGGTAGAATGACGCTCGTTCTAGCAAACCAAATGAGCGATTGAATGGATAGTAAACACCAACAACGCGTAGCCAAGTTAGCCGAAGTATTTAGTCATAGCGTGCCTTTTCACAAAGTTATTGGATTTAAGTTTGAAAATTTAAGTGAGGAAGGCTGTAAAATTAGTTTTAAATCCAAGCCTGAGTTGGTTGGAAATTTTGTACAGAATATACTGCACGGAGGCGTCACTGCAACGGCTCTTGATGTAGTCGGCGGCGCAATGGCGGCGGTTGGAATGATGGCGAAATATCCAGACGCTGACCAACAAGAACTGGGGCAAAAACTTGCGCGCATAGGAACCATTGATTTACGAGTTGATTATGTGCGGCCTGGAAAGGGTGAATCTTTTTACGCAAAGGCGAGATTACTAAGAAGTGGAAGCAAAGTTGCCGTTGTAAGAATGGAGTTACACAACGAAAAAGACACATTAATAGCGCTAGGTACTGGCACCTATATGATGGGTTAACTTTCCCTTCATTTATTCATATAAAGAAATTACGCAATGAAAAATCACTCATCTCTTTCTGGCTGGCTATTTGGTCTAGGTGCTTTTATTTGGTGGGGAATAGCGCCCATCTATTTTAAGTTTGTCTCTCACGTAAGTGCTGTTGAGATTCTTGCTCATCGAGTAGTTTGGTGTATTCCAGTCACTTTACTATTAATGCTCATAATAAAAAAGCGAATTGCTATTTTAAAAATAGTCAAAACCCCAAAGCTGATTTTAGGTTTAACAATAAGCACTTTGTTAATTTCAGGCAATTGGCTTATTTTTACTTGGGCGGTGACTAATGAACAAATTTTGGCAACTAGCTTGGGTTATTTTATTAACCCAATCATGTCGATTGTCATGGGCGTCATTTTACTCGGAGAACGATTAAATAAAACTCAATGGTTTGCTGTGTTGTTTGTAATCTTTGGTGTCGCTAATCAAATTTTTAATTATGGCGAGTTTCCGTGGATTGCGTTAAGTTTAGCGGTTAGTTTTGCAATTTACGGCTTTATTAAAAAGCAATTGCAGGTCGACTCATTAAATGGTTTTTTAGTGGAAACTTTAATAGCGCTGCCTGTTGCGCTTGGATATGTTATTTGGGGTTTGTCTGAACCACATACTCAATTCATCAATGCTGGAACTAAATCTGACTTATTATTAATGGCTGGCGGCATTGTTACTGCCGTGCCCTTAATATTGTTTGTGACCGCCGCACAAAGAATTCCATTGAGTGGCATTGGATTTTTGCAATTTTTGGCACCATCCATCAGTTTTATGATCGCCACTCAACTTTATAACGAGCCGTTAACTCATGCGCAGTTATTAAGTTTTGTATTGATCTGGTTTGGTTTAGGTTTGTATTTAATTAAACCCGTTAAAGATCTATTAATGATATCTAAAAAAGTAAAGTAATTAATCTCTTTTAATTGATTACTGAAGCCATTTGTACATGACTAGTGCGTCGATATAGCCTTTATTTGGGTGATTAAATGCTTTAGGTAATCGAGTTAAAGTTTCAAAGCCTAATTTGTTCCATAATTTAATCGCCCCTTCATTGCTCGATGCAACAAAATTAAATTGCATTGCTTTATAACCTAGCTCAATTGCAATTTTTTGAGAATGCTCACACATACGAGTTGCTACACCTTTTCCTCGTGCTAGTGATGTAACCATATATCCACAATTGCAGACATGACTACCGGGACCTGCATAGTTGGTGTTTAAATAGTAAGTACCTAATACTTGATTATTTTCTAAAAAAATATAAGTTTTACGCGGCTTGTTTAACCAAATTTCTTTCGCTTGATCTTTACTGGTATCGGTATCATATCCATAGGTGTCTTCAGATTTAACTATTTGATGAAATATGGGCCATATTGAATCCCAATCTTTTTCTGTTGCTTCTCTAATTTTCATTTGTAGATTCCTTTAACTCATATTTTCTCAAAATTAGGCAACAATACGTGTGCCAAATTCACCAGTACCTTTTGCAATCGCCATAAAGGCACCAGAATTTTTACCACTGACTATGGCAATTGTTTCAACACCTTCTGAAAGTAATGTCATCGCTTCTTCAACTTTTGGGATCATGCCGCCTTGAATAATTCCTTTATCAATCAATTGTTTTGCTTGGCTTCTATCGACTTCTTCAATTCTGCTGTTTGGTTCAGACAAATCTTTAAACACGCCGCCAACTTGGGTGGTTAATAAAAGGAGTTTCGCTTTTAGTGCTTTCGCAATTTGTACGACAGTCGTATCCGCATTAATATTAAATATTTCGCCCTGTTCAGAGATACCGAGTGTTGCAATGACAGGGATAACATTTAAATTTAATAAACCAGTGAGCAGCTCAGAATTGATGGATTTAACATCGCCCACTTCTCCAAAATCAATAGGCTCATCTCCACCACCTGTGATAATAACCGGTGGTCTTTTTTCTGCCTTCACTAAACCAGCGGACGCGCCATGACAGCCAAAAGCAGGCAATCCAACAGATGTTAGCTCTGAAACTAAGTTGACGTTTACTTCACCTGCTATGGCTTGTTTGACTACCAGCAAATCTTTCTTTGATGTGATTCTTCTTCCAGCGACTTTGTTGGGTGTTAATCCATGTTGTTCTTGTAGTTTGTTCACCTGTGGTCCGCCACCGTGTAACAAAACAATTGACCAATGAGAATCGTGTAGTTGTTTTATATTTTCGGCAAGACCTGTTGCTTCATTTTTATTTAACAATACATCGCCACCAACTTTGATGACGGCTATTTTTTTTTCAGTCATTATTTTGTTTCTCATATTTTTCTATTAAAAAGGGAAGTTTATAATTATTTATAATCTTCTAACTCTGTAAAACTCATGTTTAAATCTTTATTCTTGAGAATACTATGAATATAAGCTCTTCCGTTGCTCGAGTAGTCGCTTAACAATTCTGCGATTAAGTTTGTCATTCTGATGATACTTTTTTCATCATTAAACTTAATCATGTTTTCCAGTAATTGTGAACGCACAGTGCTATTTGCATAGTCAAATTCTGGATCCTTCACAAACTGTTCTGGTATAGCCATCATCATAACTTTGTGTGCTTTAAGTGATTTATCAAATCCTTTTTTTGCGTATTGATTGATAATATCTTGGTAATTGAATGTTTGCGGATTAACTTCTTGTTTATTATTGAATGCGAGAGAAATTGGCGAGTTTTTATTTTGATTTAAATAGTCATTCGTCATTTTAATATTTTGAAAATCTTCAATAATAACATGTCGATTAGTTAATAGTTGAGTCACCTCATTTTTTGTTTTTTCAAAGCTCATATTTTTTCCATAAGTATAAAACATTCTTTTTTTTGCAGGAGCATAAATAATTCCTAATTCTGGTTTTTTATCAATAATCAGCGCTGCATTTATTGT
>JBMYPE010000236.1:0-3833 GCA_049600015.1 Kangiellaceae bacterium | reverse complement strand
GGGTCAGTATCACCTTCGGTTGAAAAAAGTAAAACGCGAGAATCTTGATTTAGTTCCAAATCATTTTTAATGTCTTTATAGTTAGCCGTAGACAATATTTGATTTAATATTCCTAATCCTACCGCGCCCGACTCACCTGACACAATATTAGGATCTCCCTCAATTGGATTAGCTGCCAACTTCATTCCAACTTTAGTAAATTCATCATCACACTTAATAAACACATCCGCGTGCTCACGTAAAATGTTAAGTGCAATTGTACTCGGTTCACCACATGCTAACCCCGCCATCAAAGTTGGCATATCACCAGCAATTTTAAAATGTTCGCCACCATTCTGTTTCATTGCTTCAAACAAGCAGGGTGCTTCGGTAGGTTCTACAATAATAAACTTCGGTTTTGGTCGATCATTAAATTGATAATAAATCGCTAATATTGCAGCGGCAAATGAGCCAACACCTGCTTGTAAAAAAATATGAGTTGGCCAAAATCTTTTGTCTTGATTAATGCACTCGCTAACTAAAGTAAAATAGCCTTGCATAATTTGTATAGGAATATTTTCATACCCTTGCCACGCGGTATCTTGTACTAACACCCAACCATTTTTGCTGGCCATTTCATTGGCGTGTAGTACTGTATCATCATAATTATAATCCGTGATACTAGCGTCTGCACCAAAACGTTTAATTGCGTTAAGACGGTTTTCAGAAGAACCTCTCGGCATATAAACAACTGATTGGCATCCGAATAATTGCGCAGCCCAAGCAACGGCTCTGCCATGATTACCATCTGTTGCAGTGACAAAAACAATATCCTTATACTCTATATGATGTTGCTTAATTGTTTTAAAATTGAGTGGTTTAAAATCAAGAGCAATCTGTTTTGATAGGTAACAAGCTATCGCATAACTCGCACCCAATCCTTTAAATGCATTAAGGTCAAATCGTTTACTCTCATCTTTTACTCGAATTTCTTTGACGTTTAACCGGTTTGCTAAACGATCCAACCTTGCTAAAGGCGTGGGTACATAGTTAGGAAGTGATTGGTGAAAATGATGGATATTGTCGGCATTGTTTAAACTGGCAAAGTCTAAACTATCAACTCTGTCTTTGTTTACCTGATGATTAACAAAAGATTCAATATCCATCAATAAAACCTAATTTTGGAGATAATTAAACGACTTCTATTTCTTCAGGTTTGCCTAAGAAAGTAAAAGCAACAATGAGTGCAATAACTGGAAATAAAATTAGAACAAGTGGCGATAAAATAACACTCAGCTCGCAAAATCCCATCAATAAATTCATGATAGCAAAAATCAATAGCCGCTTACTAATGACATTGTGACCAATGATCAAAGTGATTCCCAACACAATATCAATGATACCAAACACCACTAAACTAGCCATAAATAACCAGCCAATTAAAGCGCTACTGGTTTCGGGCTCCATGGTAAAACTGAGTAGTGCGAGCAAAAAGCTGCCTAAATAATACACTGCAATAACAACCAACAGAGCCATTAATGCAAAGTCCGCTTTTTTAAAGTTATGGTATTCATGGAGTAATTTCATTAGTGAGAAATAAACAAAAAAGGAAACCACACCAACAATTAAAAATAGAAAATTGGTTAAGCCAAATTGCAGATCAAACTGCATGGTTTCAATATTAACTCCTCCCTCTCCAGCTATTAATAACCAAGAAAGTGGAAATAAAAAAGCTAAGCAAATAGCCGCTATTCCGGGAAAGGTATATGAATTGTTGTTCATTGTTGATTCCTTCTAAAGATTTGATGATTCGTCATTAGATTCTAACTCCAATAAATCACCAGGTTGACATTCGAGTACTCGGCAAATGGAAGACAAAGTGGTAAACCTGATTCCTTTTACCTTACCAGTTTTAAGTAAAGAGAGATTCGTCATGGAAATGCCAACACGCTTTGAGAGCTCTGTTAAAGAAACTTTTTTGCGTGCCATTTCGACGTCAATGTTTATTCTAATAGTCATAATGATGTCATCTTAGATCTCAAATTTATGTTTGTCAAATATATTTTTATGTTTTACATAAAATTAATACTGTAATACATAAATATGCAGAATCAATGCCTAGCTCAAACAAAATACGATATTTAAAAGCGTTACACAATTTCCCTCAAAAGGTGATAAGATGTATCGGATTAACGAGCCACACTGGCTAGATTCAACAATGGTACTAACATGAGAATACAAAGTTACGTAAAAGGTGAGTGGTGCTCAGGTAACGGGCGCATTGATACTTTAGTTAATTCAGTGAATGACAATCTAATCGGTGAAGTTCATTCTTTAGATTCTGGTTTTGACGAAATACTCAATTATGCTCGAAACCTAGTCGCACCGGAGCTGCAAAAACTCACCATTCACGCTCGCGCAGAACTAATTAAATTATTAGCTAAGTATTTACTGGATCGAAAAGCCGAGTTTTATCGCATATCGTACATGAGCGGTGCAACTAAAGCTGATTCATGGGTGGATATTGAAGGTGGCATCGGAACTATGTTCAGTTACACCGGAATTGCTCGCCGTGAACTTAATAACGATACCTTTGTGGTCGAAGGCCCAGTTGAGCCGTTATCAGCCAATGGCACCTTTGTTGGTCAGCACATACTAACCTCAAAGAAAGGTGTATCAGTACATATCAATGCGTTTAACTTTCCAGTTTGGGGCATGTTAGAAAAAATCACACCTAGCATTATTGCCGGTGTTCCTGTGATTGTGAAGCCGGGCACTGTCAGTTGTTATTTAACAGAAGCGGTTGTAAAAGCGATTGTTGAATCTGAAATTCTACCCAAAGGCACTGTTCAGTTAATTAGCGGAAGTGTTGGTGATATATTAGATCATGTAAATGAACAAGATGTTGTCACATTTACGGGATCTGCATCGACAGGTCAAAAGTTAAAAGCCCATCCAAATATTATTGCTAAAAGTGTTCCATTTACAATGGAAGCAGACTCTCTTAACTGTTGTATTTTAGCACCCGATGTTTCAGTCGAAGATCCTGAGTTTGATTTATATATTAAAGAAGTTGCAAGAGAAATGACCACCAAAGCTGGTCAAAAATGTACTGCAATTCGTCGTGCCATTGTGCCAGCTAATATGACTGAGGCAGTTAGTGACGCATTAATAAAAAGACTAAAAAGTACCGCCATAGGTGACCCAACTCAAAAAGAAACTCGAATGGGTGCTCTGGTTGGCAAAAGCCAACGAGAGGATGTGCTTGCAGCCGTTGAAACCCTAATGTCTGGTAATGAAGTCGTGTTAAATGGTTTTGATGATTATTCATTAGTTGGCATTGAAAAAAATCAAGGGGCTTTTATGGCTCCAACATTATTGCGCTCAATCAATCCATTTAAAAACACCATTGCGCACGAAGTAGAAGCCTTTGGTCCTGTGAGCACATTAATGCCCTATGACGGTATAGAGCAAGCCATTGAATTAGCAAAAATGGGTAAAGGTAGTTTAGCCGGATCGGTCGTTACTAAAAGCAGCGATCATGCGCGAGATATTATTCTAGCGAGTGCCTCACATCACGGAAGAATGTTAGTGCTAGATGCTGAGTGTGCTAAAGAATCTACAGGCCATGGTTCACCTTTAGCCAGTTTAATTCACGGTGGTCCAGGCCGCGCTGGCGGAGGTGAAGAGTTAGGTGGTTCCAGAGCCATAAAACACTATATGCAACGAACCGCTATTCAAGGATCCCCTAGCTCGATTCAAGCAATAACCAACCAATACACTAAAGGCGCAAAAACTAAAACCGATCGTGTTCATCCATTTAGAAAATACTTTGATGAATTAGAAATTGGCGA
>JBMYPE010000235.1:0-3834 GCA_049600015.1 Kangiellaceae bacterium | reverse complement strand
TGATTTCTATAAAGGAGCCAAACTCAACACGCTTTCAATTAAAGGAATTTAACATCAATGATAAAAAGTGGAACTCACTCACTAACGACAATGTTAATCATGTTTTTCCAAAATACTCTATTGATAATAGCAGCATTATATATAGTGCCGATTACAACGGCGTATTTAATTTTTACAAAAGTAATCTAACAACTAATCAAGCCTCTCAATTAACTAATGTAATAGGTGGTGTTTTTGCAGTTGGAGAGAAACCGAAACAATTAGCTGATAATAAAACTAACTACTATTACACCGGATATTCAGCAGATGGATTTGATATTTACGAGCTTAACAGCTCCAAAAAACTAGCTGTAAATATTGACGTTTCAACTAAAGACAAGCAAACAGAAGAAGACATAAAGTTAGACAATTCTAAACCAATTAAAATAAAAGATTACTCACCTTGGTCCAGTTTAACACCTGGCTATTGGCTTCCTTTTTCTAATGGTAATCAAGACGATGTTGAAATTGGTGTACAAACAAATGGCAGTGACGCGTTAAGTATTCATCAGTATATAGCGGCTATTGGCGTTAACACTGACAAAGGTTCTCCTTTTGGCAGTGTGGGCTACGCTTACAGTCAATATTTAAATGTGGCGCTTAGTCGAACACTGGAATTTTCAGCGGAAGTGAACGAGGTTTCATCTTACATAATCGAAGATGAGCTAGAAGTTGGATTGCATTTACCTCTATTATCCATTCAGTCGCAATGGGATTTATTTGCAGGAGTCGCAACAACGCAAATTGAACAAGGATTTTACATCAATGACAATTATGATCAAACTTCAGAATTTAAAGATGGAGTGGTGGCGGTAGGATTTTCATTTAACAATAGCCACAGATATTTTCAATCAAATGCCAATAGTGATGGTCGTCAAGTTAAGTTTACTGCTGAAACTAGTGATATTCTTAGTAGTGATTTTTCCGGTGATGTTTATACCTTAGACTGGAGAGAGCTGATACAAATTAATAAAGAGCATTCTTTAGCATTACGATTTGTTCAAGGCTGGGGTACGGATAAACCAAATCCGTTTAGGTTAGGCGGTGAAAACAGCGACAGTTTTATTTTAAACCAAGGCGAAATAAATAAACGAGAGTATGCTTTAAGAGGTTACTCTTCTGGCCTTCCGCACCTTAGAGGGCGGCGAATGCAACTCGCGAATTTAGAGTATCGATTTCCTATTGCTCGAATAGAAAAAACATTAATGGCTCCTCCAATAGGCTTGGGGAACATTTCGGGAAAATTATTTATCGATTCTGGTACAACGTACCGAGATACAGAAAAAAGTTATCATTCGAGTGTTGGGTATGAATTAAATACTACTTTGCATTTATTCTATAATCTCGCACTTAACTTGAGATTAGGTTACGCAAAAGGTCACAATCTTGGTGGTGAAGAAAGGTACTACTTTAGCATTGGACAATCTTTTTAGGAGAGATTTATGAATCTAAGATTTAGTAAACATTTCGTTGTATTGGTTTGTTTGTTCAATTTGGTCTTGATAAATTCTAGCGTAGCGAAAGAAAATAATAATTTGAAATCACCCTATTTGCTTGTACTTGGAATCGCACAAGATGCTGGCTATCCTCAGGCTGGTTGTTACCGAAAACACTGTATGAGAGGTTGGGAAAATAAAAATGAAAAACGCTTGCCCACTTCACTCGCTTTAGTAGACCCAAATAACAAAAAAAAATATATTTTTGAAGCAACACCAAGTCTTCCAGAACAATTATATCAATTAGAAAAAAACACAAACGATCTCAATTATTCTTTGGATGGAATATTTTTAACTCACGCACATATCGGGCACTATGCTGGCCTAATGTATTTAGGTCATGAGGCAATGAGTTCAAAAGAAATGCCTGTTTATGCAATGCCAAAAATGAGAGAGTTTTTGAGGTCGAGCGGCCCTTGGAGCCAACTGGTTGATTATAAGAATATCAAAATAAAACCGCTTGAAGATAATAAAACATTAACAATAGGAGCATTTAAAGTCACCCCGTTTACCGTACCTCATCGTGACGAGTTTTCTGAAACTGTTGGATATAGAATTGATGGTCCAAATAAATCTATATTATTTATTCCTGACATCAATAAATGGTCAGTTTGGAAGAAAGATTTAGCAACAATCGTTAAATCTGTCGATTACGCATTTTTAGATTCGACCTTTTTTGCTCAAGGAGAATTGCCTGGCAGAGATATGTCAAAGGTCCCTCACCCTTTAGTAACTGAAACTATGCAAGAATTAAAAGAGTTAACAAAAGAGCAACGTGAAAAAGTTTGGTTAATCCATTTTAATCATACTAATCCGTTACTAGAGCCTAACAATGATGCAAGGAAACAAGTGATAAACTTTGGATTTAATATCTCTAGCGAGGGGCTCATTTTAAATTTATAAATGACCAACTTTAACGAGTATTATCGTTTCTTCTTCAACATACGGATTATGTTGACTTAAATGAGGACTTCTAATCCAGCTACCTTTGGGATAGTGCCCATGTTCATCTATAAACTTTCCGCTTATCACATAAATCTCTTCTCCACCAAAATGTGTGTGAGGTTGAAACTTTTCATTTGCAGGCCATTTAACTAGCGCAACAGATTCAGTGCCATGTTCATGTAGCGGCATAACTTGTAATCCCCCAATACCTTGCTGCCAGGGAGTATTATAAGTATTAATACAAACTTGCTTAGAGTCATCTTTTTGAAATTGATGTAATTTAACAAAAAGAGTACAACCATTTTTACTAAATGGAGAATGTCGAAATCCTTCAGGATTTCGTAAATAACTACCTGCAGGATAATCTCCGGTTTCGTCAGAAAAAATGCCTTCCAGCACTAATATTTCTTCACCTAAAGGATGACCATGAGAAGAGAAACTTGCTCCAGCATCATATTTCACAATACTAGTAGCGTGTCCTCTTTCGACATCCTCTCTAGCTAATGGCTTTCGCATAACACCTTTCATTGGGCTTTTGGTCCACGACATTTCAGAAGTATCGATAACAACTCTTTTTGAGAAATCCATATTAAGCATGATTAACAACCGGCTTGGCTTTAGGAAAAATAATTTATATCATTCAATATTACGATAAATATTTTAGTAATCCAATTCAATTGATAATATTAGTTGTTTATACTGCTTGCAGAAAATCTATTTTTTTATTTAATTACCCAAAGTACAAAAGAGAGTGTGACTCATATGTGCGGTCGAATGAATGTCATAGATAATCCAAAGGTTATTCAGCTTTGTGAGTCACTTGGCTTCACCTTTTATACAGAAAACAATGATGATTTAAGACCCAGTCAGTCGGTGGCGTGCATCACTAAACAGAGCGAACAATTCCAACAAATCAATCTAGACTGGGGAATAAAACCAAGTTGGTCAAAAAAACTTATCATAAATGCACAGTCCGAAACAACAGCGATAAAAAAAACATTTAAAAGTGCTTTTGAAAGTAATCGATGTATTATTCCTGTTGAAGGTTGGTATGAGTGGCGAGATGAGGGCGGTAAACGAAAACAAAAATATTACTTTAATCAATCAGAAAATGAGCCGCTTTATATGGCTGGAATCTGGTTTTCAGAAAACAACCAACTAGTTACCTTAACCACTCGAGCAAATGAAAAATGTGAAACTATTCATAAACGTATGCCTGTTTTAATAAAAGAGACAGATTTTAGCATCTGGTTAACGTCACCTATCAATGAAACTCAAGAGTTATTTCATGCTGCTGCAAATGAATACATTCAATTTAATAAATCTAATTAAATAGCAAACTATTCGTCCGTCA
>JBMYPE010000234.1:0-3839 GCA_049600015.1 Kangiellaceae bacterium | reverse complement strand
AAATTATGAAAGTTTTACGTGTTTCCGGATAGTCGGGATCAATTGGAACATAAGCCCCTCCTATTCTTACAACCGCATAAACCGCAATGATCAGTTCTATTGAGCGTAAAAAGTGCAATCCAACATAATCGCCTTGTAGAACACCTTGGCTAACCAAATAATTAGCTAAGCTATTTGATCGTTCTGCCATTTCCTTATAACTAATAGCCTGGCCTTCAAATAGTAAAGCGATATTATCGGGTGTTTTATCACACTGTAAATCAAACGCATCTAAAAGAGTTTCTTGTTTGCAAATCTCGACATTCGTTTGATTCCAAAGGCTCATCTGATTTTTCTCAGCATCAGACAAATAATCTATCGACCTTAAATCTGCCTTCGAGTTAATTAACAACTTTGATATCAAGGAGTGAAACCTATCAACTAATCCTTGCATAGTTTCTGGATAAAAAATGGATTGATTGTAAATTAAGCTAGCGGATATCCCTTTTGAATGACGCCAAAATTTGAAAGTGAAATCGAGTTGTGAGGAATGAGTTTTTAACTCAATGGGTTCGATATCCACACCCTCTAGTTTTAATTCTAGAGGTGCTTCTTGATAAGAGAGTCCAACTTGATAAATAGGATTACAATTGACACTTCTTTTAATGTCAGTGACTTCTAAGATATCTTGCAAAGAAATATTCTGATGGTCTCTAATAGAGTTTAGATTCTCTTGAAGTTGACTAAGCAAATCTTCAAAAGTGTGACAATTTTCAAAACGAGAAACCACAGGAAGCATATTGATAAAGCAACCCATAATATTTTGTAACTCAGGCAATTGATCACGATTTACAAATGGTGTTCCAAGTACAATATTCGACTTGCCTGTATGACGAAAGAGCAAGGTTGAAAAAGTGGCTAAAAGTAGAGTGTACACAGTGATGCTGTTATTTTTTGAATAGTCTTCTAGCGTTTCCACTAACTCATCACTCAAGTCAAATAAAATTTCTTCACCTAAATCAGATTCACTTCGCGGATTATCTAGTGGAAAATCCAAAGTTGCGGCAACCCCATCTAGCTGATTTTTCCAAAAGTCTTGTTGTTGTCTCACATAGTCTTTGGTTAATATTTTATTTTGCCAACTAGCATAATCGGCATATTGAAAGCGTGTTGGAGATGATTCTACTTTTTGATTAATTAATAATGCTGAGTAGATTGAATTTAATTCTTCACCAAACTGAGTAATTGAACGCTGATCTATTGCGATGTGGTGGAAAGCCATAAAAATAACAAACTGACCACTTTCTAACCCAAAGAATTTAATTTTAAAAAGTTCCCCAGACTCCAAATCAAAAGCCTCTTCAGTTGCTTCTTTTAACTTTTGAGTGACTTCATTTTCTGAAATAAATAGGTTCACTTGGTTTCTATCGATTAAATTTTTATCGAATGGTTTAACGATTAGCTCTAGCCCATCGTTGCCATCATTTAATTGAGTACGAAATATTTCATATCTTTGTATCAATATTTCCAATGCATTAACAAAAGCATCAAACTGAAACCCTTTCGAAACTCGATAAGCAAATGGAATGTTATTAGCTGTTGATTTAGGTTTTAATCGATACAAATACCAAAACTGCTGTTGTTGATAACTTGTCGTTCGAATAGTATTTTTTACGCTAGATTTATTTTCAGCTCCCGAAAGTCGAACAATCTTTGGTAAAGAGCGAGTTTGGGGAGAACGGAAATAGTCTTCAAATATTTTTGCCCAAGAAGACACACTGGGATCTTTAAAAAGTAAACTTAATAAAACATTGTGTTGCCACTTAGAATGAGTTTGTGCAACACACAGAGCTAAACTCAGTGAGTCGCCACCTAGCTGAAAGAAATTAGCCTGGACATTCAAATTTTCAATTTTTAATACTGAACACCATATTTCATAAATCACTTTTTCAGTTTCACTAAGTTCGACAGCTGTGTCACTATTTGGAGAATACAGATCTGCTTTCGGTGTTGGCAGTGCTTTTCGATCTATCTTAAAATTATGATTTAAAGGTAGCTTTGGTAAAAAGCAAATATGGTCAGGAACCATATAATCCGGCAATACTTTAGCAAGTGATTCTTTCAGTTGATTTTCACCGTTTAAATGACTAGCAGGAAAATTATCCGTTTCATTTTTTACTACGTAAGCAATCAATTTTTTACCAGCGGGTAACTCTTTTTGCGCGACCACTCC
The DNA here is from genome assembly GCA_049600015.1 of Kangiellaceae bacterium. Classification (GTDB taxonomy): domain Bacteria; phylum Pseudomonadota; class Gammaproteobacteria; order Enterobacterales; family Kangiellaceae. Next base: position 1,627 of record JBMYPE010000234.1, on the reverse strand, counting down.
ATCTTTAACCACAGACTGTTGTTTTAGAAGACTCTCTATTTCACCAAGTTCGACTCGAATCCCGTGCAATTGAATTTGAAAATCTTTGCGCCCTAAAAACTCCAGCTCGCCTTTTTCATTATAGCGACCTCTATCGCCAGTGTTGTAGCACCTCTCGCCATCTATAATTATAAACTTTTCATCTGTTAAGCTGGTTTGATCTAAATAGCCTAACGTTAATCCGTTACCAGAAAAATAAATATTGCCAACTGCACCAAGCGGAACTGGGTTTAAATTATCATCTCTTAATGACACGGTCATATTTTCAAAAGCAGACCCTACGTGGGTTTTCTCTATGCTTTGTTGTGGCTCGTAATAGTGAGTCACGCCCATGCAGCTAATCTCACTACATCCATAAATCACATAGATTTCCGAGTGATTAAATAATGTTTGCATGTCTCTTAACAGAACTGCGGGTACCATATCGCCACCGGAAGAAATATGACGGAGATTGGTAAAACCATTATTTTGGGAGCCTTCATCAGACGACTTTTTAATGTGAGTAACTAGCGCACCGAGTAAGCTTGGACCAATATGAATGGCAGTCACTTGGGTAAGTAGTTTGCTCATTTTATTGAGATCTAGAACCATCTCACGATCTAACAAAACCAATGTACCACCCGCAAAAATAGGGGAGAGCAATTCAAATATGCTAATACTAAAAGTAAAACGAGCCACCGCGGGAATAACATCCGTTTGTTGGTAGCCATAACGCCTGTTGGCGACCGCTAAATAATGACTTACATTGGCATAGCTTGCCATCACACCTTTTGGCACACCAGTTGTACCCGATGTAAAAAAGATAGTCGCTATCGATTTTTCACTGATCGAAACGTTTGGATTGTCTTTAGAATGATTCAATAATCGAGCTTTATCTTTATCAAATAAAAACGACTTATCAATATGACTGACTTGCTCTGTTGCTTCATCACCTTCAAGCAGCTCAGTCAGACCGCTATTCGAAATAATAATTTGTGGTTGCACTTGCTCAATAAGCGCTGAGATTTTTAGTTTAGGAAATTCAGGGTCGAGCGGTACGTAAGTCGCTCCTACTTTATGAATTGCCAAAAGCGCTATCATCACTTCAAAACTGGGTAACAACAAAGTAGCTACTCTTGAATTGGCAACTATACCTTGCTCAATTAAAAAATGAGCTAATTGATTAACTTGTTCATTCAACTGCCCATAACTTAAATTTGAATGGTTATGTTTTAGCGCGACATCATTTTTAGATTGAGCTGCAAAGTGCTCTAACTTATCTCCAATTGTAAAAAATGGGAGGTCTTTCTTTTTGCCTTGTCCAATTAATGCCAACTCTTGACACTGAACTGAATTTATAAGTGCCATCTTTTCCAGTGAGGTATCTGAGCTATTATTCTCTGCCATAAATTCAAGCTGGGATAAAAACTGTGAGAGTGTAGATAATTCAAAACAATCACTTCTATATATTAAACTTACGAGAAAATTATCCTTGTTCGCATGTTGTTCTATCACTACAGTAAGATCAGTGAGTTGACTCACATTTTCCATTATCGTAGCGACTTCAGAGTCAGAAATTGAAACCGGTGTTTGTGATAAAGTTTTATCA
>JBMYPE010000233.1:0-3865 GCA_049600015.1 Kangiellaceae bacterium | reverse complement strand
CCGGACTTGGATCATCAACAAAAGAATTTCTGAATCTCTTTGTACTTTGATCATCTGTTAAAGATGAGATATTGGAAAAGGATTGAAGATAAGGTTCATAAATCATTCCTTTGTTACTGCTAACTAAAATGACTCGTGAACAGTTTTTAAGATTATTTCCTTCAAACAAATTAATATTTCTAATTGAGCGTTCTAAACTTTCTGAAAAACCAAATCCAATGAGCTCACCTTTTTTTGCTCTGGCTGGTTTTTTTCTAATATAATTTAAATCTTCTAATGTATTTTCATATTTTCGGAAAAGCTCGTTTACATATTCATTTCCATCGATAATAGGTTCCCACAAAACTAATTTATCTATATTTTCTACTTTAGATAGTGCAGCTAAACTCGCTCCAAAGCGCAATCCCACGATAGAAATTTCAGTGTGATTTGATTTACTTTTTAAAAATTCAGATGCTTGAAAAATATCATCCTGCCATCGCTCCACACATGCATCGCTGTCATAGCCTAGTGAATCGCCTGTTCCAAAATAATCGAAACGCAGTACGTCAAACCCTTCATTGGCTAATTGTGTCGCCAGACGTCGATAGGTCCAATTGGTATTTATATTTTCCATTAAAATAGGACTACACAGCAAAATAGCACCTTTCGATTGTTTGCTGTCATTTTTATCTAAATTTTTAATGCGTTTAGTTTGAGAGCTATAATAAAAACCAAACAATGAATGATCGTCAGAAAAAAATTGAGGAGATACTGACTCTAATTGTTGAACATCATTATCAACATCTTGATACTCCAACCCATCAATCCCTGCAGCTATTTGAGCCAATGTATCCTGAATCATTGCCATTGGTTTAATGTCGATATCGTATTGTTTTTTGGCGGTTGCTATGACCTGCATGGCTAACAATGAATGTCCGCCAATATCAAAAAAATTGGAATTGATAGAGATCGATTTTTGACCTGTTAACTGACTCCATATATTCACCAATGCTTTTTCCGTTTCTGAGTTTGGCTCTACAATTGAATGGCTTGCTCCTTGATTTTCATACTCTGGAGCAGGTAAAGACTTGCGATCAGTTTTACCATTTGGTGTTTTAGGGAATTCATCTAGCAAAACAAAGTGTTGCGGCAACATATAACTGGGTATCAATTCTTGAACAAATAATCGTAAGGCATCAACATTAATATTTGTTCGTTCAGAAATAGCATAAGCAACAATTCTTTTGTCATCGACGTTATCTTCTCGGACAATAACAACCGAATTATCTATGTCCGGATGTTTATTTATGGCAGATTCTATTTCTCCTAATTCAATACGATAACCTCTCACCTTAACTTGAAAATCCATTCGGCCGACATATTCAATATTATTATCGCTATTAAATCGAACTAAATCGCCCGTTTTGTATAACTTCTTACTTGAAGAATTTATCTGATTCTCAATAGATTGTGAGTAAAAAGGATTCTCAATAAATACTTTTTTTGTTAAATCATCTCTTCCAAAATAACCATTGCTGAGACCGTCGCCAGCAATACAAAGTTCGCCGTATGCCCCATTTACAACTGGTTGGTTATTTTGATCTAAAATATAGATTTGTGTGTTGGCAATCGGTTTTCCAATTAAAGGAGTTTGACCAACACTTTTAATTTGATAACAGCTTGACCAAACCGTTGTTTCTGTGGGGCCATACATGTTCCAAACTTCTTTCACTAATGGTTGCAATTCATCGGACAGTTTTTGCGATAACGCTTCGCCTCCTGTCAGTAACTTTAGATCTTTTTTCCCTTCCCATCCAGACGCAACCATCATTTGCCAAGTTGCAGGTGTTGCTTGCATTATTGTTACATCATGCTTTATCAATAAAGATGATAATATTTCAGGATCATAAGATGAGTCACGATTAACAATTATTGTGGCAGCTCCAACACTTAATGGTAATAAAATTTCTAAAACAGAAATATCAAACGAGATAGTGGTAACGGCTAATAAAGTATCATTAGCATTAATTCCGGGACGTTGTTCCATCGCAACAATAAAACTAGTCAAATTATTTTGAGTCAACATAACACCTTTCGGATTGCCAGTTGAACCGGATGTGTAGATTATATAGGCAAGCTGAGTCATTCCGCCTAGGTTAGAAAAGCACTCTAGTGCTTCATCAATCTCAGAATCATTTAGCTTGCTCTCATTTAGAATCAAATGCGGATATATCTTTTTACTTAAACTACTGGTCACCATATTTGAAAATGATTCTTCTACTAATACATGCTCTACAGACGCATCATTCAATATATATTCGATTCGACTCACCGGATACTCGGGATCGAGAGGTAAATAGGTAGCTTTTAGAAAAAAACTAGCGAGCATAGCGACGGGAATTAGCTCACTCCTTGATAGTAAGATTCCGACGATGCTATTTTCTTTAACACCTTGTTGCTTCAAATGGATTGCTAAAATAGCTGCTTGCGTCGCGATTTGTTTATAGGTAAAACTAGATGACTCCGTGAGTACCGCTGTTTTGTTTGGAGTAGCCTTTACTTGCTGCAAAAATAGTTGATGCATATTTTTGTTGGCGTAATTAAAACAGGTTTGGTTTCTATCAATGACTAATGATTTTCGTTCTTCCTCAAGCAAAATTGAATATTCAGATAATTTTTTATCTTGATTATTAATCACTTCTTCTAATAAATACTGATAACGTTTTAATAGTAAATCAATTGTTTCTTTATTGAACAAATCTGTTCTGTATTCAAATCGAATATCGTAATCTTGTCTACCGTTAGCGTTAGACTCTTTTTCTCTCACTGTGAAGCCTAAATCATATTGTGAGCTGAAGCGTGACGCTCTACATTCTGAAATTGTCGCATCGCCAACTTCCAACACTTCAGGTTGAAGTTTCTGTAATTGAAAGTCCAAATCAAATAATGGATTGCGGTTTACAATTCGCTCCGGGTTGAGAGCTTCAATAATTTTATCTAAAGGCATTGAGTTGTATTGATAAGAATTAAAACTCTTTTTACGCACTCGAGACAATAATTCAGAAAAACTAGGATCACCAGACAAATCCGTCCTTAGAATTAAAGTACTGACAAAAAAGCCAAATAAATTTTCTGTTCCTTTTAATCGGCGATCTGAAAATGGTGTTCCGGTTAAAATATCCTCTTCACCCGACCATCGGTGAATCAATAATTTAAAAACAGCAAGCAATCCCATAAATAAAGTGACGCCTCGTTTTGAAACTGCACTTTCAAAATCATCAATTAACCCATTGGGTAAATCAAGATAAGATCGATCACCTTTAGTGTTGGCAACAATGGATCTTTTTTTGTCGTAAGGCAACTCAAGTGGTTTGATGTTTTTAAGGTTTTCTTTCCAATATTGCCATTGTTTGGTTAAATCTTCCTTATTAATTTTATCGAGCCGCCAACGAGTATAATCAGAATAGCCGACACTCAATTGGCTTAATCCCGCACTTGTACCACTTGAAAAAAACTGATAAAAATCAGTAAATTCTTTATTCAATAAACCTAAAGACCGACGATCAAAAATTAGATGATGAACGCAAAAGAAAAACACATGTTCTTCTTCATTCACCTTAATCAAGGAAACCCTCACTAAAGGGCCATCCACTAGGTCGAATGGTTTCTGAACTCCAGTATCAAGTACCTTTTGCAGGTGAACTGCCTTTTTCTTTTCATCTAAAGTTGAAATGTCGATTTGGTTCAAATTAACTGATAATTCAGAGTGAACAATTTGAACAATCTTTCCGTCAACGTCATTAAATGTTGTGCGCAAAGCACCTTGCCTCGCAATTAAAGCATTGATCGTTTGTTCGACAGCAACGACATTTATCGACCCTTT
>JBMYPE010000232.1:0-3879 GCA_049600015.1 Kangiellaceae bacterium | reverse complement strand
TCTACAGGTCTTTTAGCGGGACTTTTTGATGAGAAAGTTAGCAGAGCTTTAGCAAAAATTCATGCCCAGCCTGAAAAACATTGGAGTTTGGAATCTTTAGCACGAGAGTCGTTAATGGGCCGTTCCGCTTTCTCGCAACGATTTAACCAGCTAGTTGGAATGTCAGTCATGCAATATTTAACCGCTTGGCGAATGCAAGAGGCTAAGCAGATGTTAGAGAAGACAAGTCTCTCAATAATTGATATTGCGCTTAGATGCGGCTATGAGTCTGAAGCTGCTTTTAGAAAGTCCTATAAAAAAATTATGGCTGAAACACCGGGTGCCACCAGGCAACAAATGAAAAATAATTAAAACATGATTGAGCCTATCTACTAGGTAGAATTAATAGGCTGCTGATTGTATCGCTGGTACCAAGTAATAGTTAATTAGATTAATAATGAAATAAATCATAATCAATGCAATCATGGGTGAAAAATCAAATCCACTCATAGGTGGAAGCATTTTTCTAAATCGCGCAATAATAGGTTCGCTCAATTGTCTTATCACCGCCATCACAGGGTTGTAGCCACCGGGTGAAATCCAGCTCATAATTATTCTTATAAAAATAAGAAAAATAAATAAATGCAGAATACTTTTTAGTAATTCCACCAAAGAAATTAGTACCAAAAGTAAGAAGTTGATATCAATTTGCCCTGCGATAAAAGTCATCAGTAATAATTTAATTACAATCACTAAATAGGCTAGCACTAGTGACGAAAAATCTATTCCAGCATAACCCGGAATAATTTTTCTTAATGGTTTAATTAATGGATCAGTTGCCTTGACACAAAACTGAGATAAAGGATTATAGAAATCTGCTCTAAAATATTGTAGAAAAAAACGCAATAATATAACAGTGACATAAAGGCTAACTAAAACGTCAACTAACTGTGCGAAAGGGTTGATCATGAATCTTCTCCGAGATTGACTCCTCGATTGTAGGCAGCCTTAACTGCGTCTTTTACAATCTCAGAAAAATTATTATTGTTTAAGCTGTGAATAGCTTCAAATGTAGTTCCGCCAGGCGATGTTACGGCTTCTCTTAAATCAGATAGAGGAGTATCTGTGTGGGCTTGAGCTAATTTTGCAGTGCCTAGTAATGACTGAGTCACCAAAGTTCTAGCGCTTTCTGCATCAAGACCTAAAGTCATAGCTTGATCAATCATAGCCTGCATAAATAGGTAAATGTACGCAGGAGAACTTCCGGCGATAGCAGTCACCGTATTAATCTGATCTTCATCTTTAACCCAAGCAAAATTACCAACGGATTGGAAAATTTTTGTGGCAATATTTTTATCTTCGTGTGAGCAAAGTGTGTTTGCAAATAATCCTGTAGCACCTTCGGAGATCATAGATGGTGTATTAGGCATTGCTCTAATTACAGCAAAATCTTGTTCAAATAAATTGGTTATTCGAGACGTATTTACTCCAGCGGCAACAGAAATTACTAATTTATTTTCCATATTTACCTTAGATAAAGGTTTACAAACGGTTTCAAACATTTGGGGTTTAATCGCAAGCATAATAACGTCGGAATTTTCACATACTTGTTGATTATTTTGCGTGATGGATACTGCTGTGTCGGTTTGTATTTTTTCTAGCTTTTCGATACTTCGATTGCTCACTAAAATACGATTCGCATTAAAACCAGACCGCACCATGCCTTTGATAATAGCTGATGCCATATTGCCACAACCTATAAATCCAATTCGTGGATTTGATTTAGTCACTGCTACTGCTTCTGATTTTAAATTTTGACTCATTTGCTTTTATTTCTTTTTCCAAAAATATCGGTGCCTATTCTCACCATGGTTGTGCCAGCTTCAATCGCAGCTTCTAAGTCGCTACTCATCCCCATTGACAATGTATCAAGCATAGGAAAATTGATTTTCATTTGTTCATAATATTCCTTAACCTGAATAAATTGTTCTAGTTGAATTGCATATTCGACTTGTTTTGGCGGAATAATCATCAAACCACGTAGCTTTATATTGGGGAGCTGGCTAGCTAATTCAAGCAGAGCTGGAACATTGTGCGGTTTTGCTCCTTTCTTATTTTCTTCATTAAAATAGTTTATTTGGATACAGGTGTTAATTGGCGGGAGCTTTAAAGGACGTTGATCATTAATTCGTTGCAAAACTTTGACCCGATCAATACTTTGCACCCAATCAAATAGGTGAGCGATGAGTCGAGTTTTATTACTTTGAATGGGGCCAATAAAATGCCAAGTTAGATCTAACTCGCGAGTCTCAATAATTTTGAGTTCTGCTTCTTGTATGTAACTTTCTGCAAATTCTGTGATCCCCGCATTAAATCCTTCTTGAATCGCCGTTGTAGGATGTGTTTTACTCACCGCTAGCAGTTTAATGGGAGAAATTGAGCTGTTTAAGCTGTTGAAGTCATTAGATAAATTAGAAAATGACCGTTTTTCTTTAGAACAAGACAATTTACTCAAATTTAATTGGGTTTGTTGTATTCTAGCACTAACTTTTTTTAAACGATCTGCTATAGTCATTGTTGGGATTGTTAAATGTTGATGTCACAATTATAACCAAATAAGAACGATTGGAGCACTTTTCCATGGATATTACTGAATTACTCGCATTTAGTGTTAAAAACAAAGCATCAGATCTTCATCTCTCTGCCGGTTTACCACCGATGATTCGAGTTGATGGTGATGTTAGACGGATTAATGTACCGCCAATGGATCACAAAATGGTACACAGCCTTGTTTATGACATTATGAACGATAAGCAACGAAAGGACTTTGAAGAATTTTTGGAAACTGATTTCTCCTTCGCGTTGCCCGGTATTGCTCGTTTTCGTGTAAATGCCTTTAATCAAAATCGAGGTGCATCCGCCGTATTTAGAACGATTCCTTCACAAGTTCTAACCCTAGAAGAATTAGCCGCGCCAGCGATATTTAAAGAGATGTGTATGCATCCAAGAGGGCTCGTTTTAGTGACGGGTCCAACCGGTTCAGGTAAAAGTACCACGCTGGCGGCAATGATTGATTACATTAACGATAATCATTATGGTCATGTATTGACGATTGAAGATCCAATTGAATTTGTTCACGAGAGTAAAAAATGTTTGATGAATCAGCGTGAAGTTCATCGAGATACGCTCGGTTTTAGTGAGGCATTGCGTTCTGCGCTGCGTGAAGATCCTGATATTATTCTTATTGGTGAGCTGAGAGATTTGGAAACAATACGATTAGCCTTGACCGCTGCAGAAACTGGGCATTTGGTGTTTGGAACTTTGCATACTTCATCGGCAGCTAAAACCATTGATAGAATTATAGATGTTTTCCCGGCTGCGGAAAAAGACATGACAAGGTCAATGTTATCTGAGTCTTTACAAGCTGTTGTTTCGCAAACATTGTTAAAGAAGAACGGTGGTGGTCGAGTAGCTGCGCATGAAATAATGATCGGTACACCAGCCATAAGAAATCTGATTCGCGAAGATAAAGTGGCGCAAATGTATAGTGCAATACAAACGGGACTTGGTGTAGGCATGCAAACTTTAGATCAATGTTTAAAAGATCTGTTGGGTAAAGGTTTAATCAGTCGTGAAGATGCCCGTCATTCAGCCAAAAATAAAGAAGAGTTTTAATGAATCATTAATTTGATTCTAAGTAAAAATATAGAACTAAAGCAGAACCAAATACAAAGGAACAAACATGGACTTTGAAGGCTTACTCAAGCTGATGGTTACCAAAAAGGCCTCTGACTTATTTATAACAGCAGGTGTGCCCCCGAGTATCAAAATTAATGGCAAAGTCATGCCAGTGACGCAACGGGCATTAACCCCCGAAAAAGCTCGTGAAGTCGTGTTAAG
>JBMYPE010000231.1:0-3897 GCA_049600015.1 Kangiellaceae bacterium | reverse complement strand
TTCTTGTCAACTTCTTTTAGTGAGTATTCTATTGCCTCATAATAACTGCCAGCATAAGTCAAACAATCAATATTAATTATAGTAAGATCGGTTTTATTGATCAGTTGTTTAACCACCTCCCGACCGATAAATCCAGAACCACCTGTGACGAATACGTTCATGACAATTTTATTGTTTCCAAATCCTTACAACATTACATTCAAAATTATTATGCAATTATGCTACCAACTCAAAAAATGTTATTAAAATATTACTGGCGCAATGTTACGCTGGCATATTTATTGCTGTCTTATAAATTAAATAAAGATACACTCTAGAGTGCTAAATAGTCATGGAAAGTAATAGAAATCTAATAAAATGTTTGGTTCCTGATTTACCAACACCAAAAGAACTACTTCCTTTTCTCGAAAGAATTCACGAAAATCGTTGGTATAGCAATTTTGGAGAATTATCAGTTGCTTTTGAATCAGGGATTATTAAGTTGTTAGCCGAAACCACATCGGACAATCCAAACGAAATCTTCTGTTGTACAACTTCTTCAGGCACATCTGCTTTAGAAATAGCAATCGCCAATCTAAACCTAAAAGCCAGCTCCAAAATTTTAATCCCATCATTAACATTTCCTGCGAGCGCAACGGCAATACTACGCAATGGTTTAACACCACTTATAACAGATGTCTGCTCTGAGACTTGGCAATTGACACCGGAATTGGCTATGAATCTAGTTGAGGAATATGATTTTTCTGCCGTCATTCCCGTCGCGACTTTTGGAGTCCCAGTGGATAGTAGTGGATGGGATGATTTCACTAAGAAAACAAACATTCCAGTAATTATCGATGCCGCCGGAGCTTTTCCCTTTCAAAAAATACCAAAACTTTGTACCGTGATTTTCAGCTTCCACGCAACAAAAACTTTTGGCATTGGTGAAGGTGGGGGTATATTTGTCAAAAATCAGTTATTAGATAGAAAACATAAACATCTATCCAATTTTGGATTTAAAAATGGCGTCATTGAAGAAGTAGGTTTTAATGCAAAATTAAGTGAATTCCACTCAGCTGTCGGACTTGCACAAATAAATCGATGGAATAAAACTTTAATCAAACGACAAAGCATTTATGCGGAATACGATAACAAACTAAAACCAAACGAACATTTGATAAAACAACAATTAGTTCCGTATGGCATCCCGTCATTAAAGGTGGTTGAATGCCAAGAACACGCCAATATTATGAAAAACAGATTGGCTGTAGAAGGTATAGAAACTAGACAATGGTATTTCCCTTTATTAAGTGCCCATCCATTATTTAAAAACAAAGCAACCTTTACTAAATCTCAATATGTGAGTCGTCATTTGTCACAACATTTGTTAGGAATTCCATTTCATAATTTTTTGTCGGACACAGACATTGATTTTGTAGTCAGTAGATTATTATCTTCAAACCGAAACTTAAAAATCACAAAGGGTTAAGCTTTAATGCATACCGATTTATCTTTGCTTGAAAATTTTGAGTGCTCAATTTATCAAAAAAATCATAAACAAGCTTACCAGTGTTTAATTCAGTTGTTAAAGATAATCGATTCAACTGGGTTTCAGTATGAAAAAAACAATCTATTTGATAGCTCGGAAAGTGCTCGCGTTGTCGCCACGCGGATAATGAGTGGCTTTATATCCTTGCTTACAGAAAAAAGCTTTAAACTTGATTTCGATAATTATTTGAATCTATTGAATGTCAAAAAGAATATTGATTCTATCTCTAAAGTAAGTGGTTTTCATGAGAGTAATAATTATTCATCTTATCTTCTAAAGCAATACGAAACTGCCACAAATACACGCTTAAAACAAAACTACCTGTACAAATTATTAATCAGCATGCGACTAGAAGATCATTCGGCAGACTCCTTAAATTTCTTAATTGACCTTGATGCTAAAACCACACTTCCCTATGTTTTAGCGCTTTTATCTAACCCTGTGATCTTGAACAACAAAGCTCACTTAGTCCGAGAAAAATTACTTTCTTTTGGCTCAATTTTAGCCAATCAAACTATTGAATTTACCAATACGGGGTTGCTAGCAACCGCGTGGATGCATTCTAGTTACGGTATCCGAGAAGATAAGCACCTAATTAAGAGTTCTTTAAACCAAATCATGCACAACACATTGATAAAGGATGGTTTTAAACCACCGGCAATCAAAGAATTAGATTCTGCAATAGTAAAACCAAAAATACTAATTCTCGCAGAAGTTTTCTTTTCTCAACATGCTATGGGACGCTGCTACGCAAAATATATAATTCAGCTTAAGCGTCAATTTAATGTCGTTCTATTCGCTTCACAAGATTCCGTTGATGAGGAAGCAATTTCTTATTTTGATGACAGCATTATTTTTGATCAGAGCTTGACGAATATACATCAGATATCTAAATTAATTTCTGAACAACAAGCAGATATTGTTTACTATCCAAGTGTAGGAATGTCTACTTGGGTGATTTCATTACTGACGATTCGTTTTGCGCCCATCCAAATTGCAACTATGGGGCACCCAGCGACAACCTTATCCGACAAAATAGACTATCTCGTACTTCCGCAGTTTTTATCCGAATTTCCAGAGTGTTATTCAGAACGAATATTGACCCTACCGAATGATCTTAGTAATACACATAAAAGTATACTAGATGAGAATTTCCCCAAACCACGTATTAAAAACCAGACGGAAATAATTAGAATCGCGGTGAACGGCAAGAGCTTTAAAGTCAATCCTCTACTGTTACAGACCTGCCAAGAAATTAATGACAGACTTACAGCAATTATGAGCGACAAGTCTATTGAATGGATATTTTTTACCAACGAAATGGGTATCTTGCATTATCATTGTGAGTATGAGATCAAGAAATGGTTAGGTAATGCGCAAGTTCTTCCAGCACAAACTTATGAAGGCTATCTGCAAACTTTAAATCAATGTGATATCGCTCTGGCAACTTTTCCATTTGGCGGTAGCAATTCGATCATCGATTTACTGCGTTTGGGAATCCCGTTAGTTTACCTAACGGGCAAAGAAGCTCACTCTCGATGTGAAGAAATGTTTTGTGGCTATTTTGATTTAATCGAAGGCTTAGCTTGTAAAACAACCGAACAAGTGTGTGCAAATCTAGTGCGCCTAATAGAAAACGATGATTATCGAGTTCAGCTCTGTCAAAAAATTCTCAAAAAAGATGCTTCGATTCTACTAATTACACCTGACATAAAATTAAAAACTGATCTTGTCGATACATTTTTATGGGTTTGGAAAAATCATTCGAGTGTATTGGAGAAAGATCTAAAATTTATTAGCTATAAAGATAGATTGTAGTCAATATCATCAATGATTAATGGACTAAAATACTTTAAGATTTGTAAATAACGCAATAATATAGATGTCGAATTTTATCGTCACATTCATCCGTAACTTCTCCAATCTTTGAAAGCTCTAATTCAATGTGTGATTCAAACATATCTTTAATATCTTCTTTTCCCCATGCCGGTCGAATTTTTGTCTCATTTCTAAATCCAAGAGGATCACGTTTTACAATCACCGATTTATCATCAAGTTTCCTACAACCATCAAGAAGAAAGTGTCTCTCACCAATAAAAGAGACTACTAAACAACCACCACCTTTCAGAACTCTACTCAATTCAACCAAGTTATTATCAATTGACGAATATTCATCATCCAAGTAATAAATGGAGTTCGCTCCAACAACAAAATCATAACTTTCGCTATCCGCATCAATGTTATCTGTAACCGACTTGAAGAAGGTATTTGTACTAAATTTTTCGTTTAGCGTTTTTACTTTTTCATGACTCACTTCCATTCCGTGTGCATTAAATCCTAACTGAGAAAAAAAGTGAGTGTGTCGCCCA
>JBMYPE010000230.1:0-3901 GCA_049600015.1 Kangiellaceae bacterium | reverse complement strand
ACCTGGCGAAAGTGAATCTACAATCTTAATATTTTCATTGTGAATAGCATTCTTTACATGTTCTTGAACTGCAACAATTCCATTTTTTAACTTAAACTCAAAATTGCCTTTTTTAAAGGGAACTTGTTGATTGGAAATAGCAAAGCCGTTTTCTTTCCATGCTTCAAACCCACCATTTAAAATACTCGCTCGATTGAATCCAGCCCATTTAAGCATCCACCAAATTCGTGTTGGCCAAGATTGATTGTCTCTCGAATAAATCACTACATGAGAATCTTGATTAACGCCTAAATCGCGCATTGCGTTTTGAAACTGTTCTGGACTGGGCATCACAAAATCTTTACCGCTAGAAATATCCGAGAGTTTGCCTTTAAGATCAGCAAATCGAGCGTTTTGGATATGTGCTTTATTATATTCTTCTAGACCACTAATGGTTTTATATCCCGATTCATCCACTTCTACTAATACGCTTGTGTCAAGAATGACTAGATTTTCATCGTTGATATGCCCGTTCAACCAATTAGCGGAAACAAGTAGCATAATGTTTTCTTTTTCCGAAGCATTTTTATTTATTTCATCAGGTTTAGTCGCCACATTATTGGAATCTGAACAACTAACTAACAGACTAAATATTGATACTAGTAAGGTACTTCGTATTGTAGAGAGTTTCATTTTTGTCTCGCCGAGTTTAGTAAAGAAGTCAATATAAAGAGAATTTTATTAGAATCAATCATTTTTCTGTTACTAGGTGTTTATTAGTTTTATTGGTCGAGGTGTGAGTTAGCATCTAGCTGCACAAATTCCACGTGCAATATCTAATCTGCGAGCATTATGAGTACTAACTTACTAAATAAAAGCGGCAAAATACTTGCTGCGTGTTATTGAACTTAACTCTAATTAAAATGAGTAAGATTGATGTATTAGCTTAAAGCAACAAATTCACCAGATACTATCAAGCGGCAAACGAACTCCTAACCATCCATTCATCAATACTAGAAACAAGTTGTTGATCACCAACGAGGACTATCTTTTTGTCGTTGATTTCGTTCACTAGTTCAGACAAACCAAGCCAAACCGAGGTTAATGCTTTTAAATCAGCGTTTACATAAAGGTCAACATCAAATCCTGGATCTTTAGTGCATAAATCGACACTAGAGCCGGGGCTAGCGATTAGCCAGTAGTTTCGCTTGTCTTTTTTGAGTTCTGGAAATGAAAATTGAATCACTTTTTTGACGGGTGTGAATTTGGATATATCAACTTTTTTTCTCACATTCCACATTAATAGTTTTGCATCTAGTTTTTCTAAAGTAACATCGGCATCTATATTTTTATGTGCCCATTTTCCTAGAGCAAATACGATAGGGGAAAGCTCTTGACCAATTTCCGTGATCTTGTAGTCAATAAAGCCAGTGCTTCCATTTTGTGTTCTCAATATCAGCCCCAGCTCTTCCATGCCTTTTAATCTAGTTGATAACAGAGTCGGTGACATACCGGGTACGCCTTTGCGGATCTCATTAAATCGACTAGAGCCCGACCACATTTCACACATAATTAAAAGTGGCCATCGAGGTTCAATAACTTCGCAAGCCTTTGCGATAGGGCAAAACTGATTATAACTATGTTGTGGCATTTTCATCTCCTTGAGCCGCGTCATATGTTTATCAAGAAGTATATAGACTGCATGAAGCATCTACTAGTACATAATTAGTACTAGGTTTGCTCCACTTTTTACACTGTTCGCTCAAATTGTTTTTTAGCATCATGGCTTTGCAACAAACGAAATGATTGGATTTATTTCTTAGATTCAAGAAACTTTAATTTAACTACTCACTAAACAAGCAAACGGAGAAAATTATGCCATTAGTTAGCATTGATTTAATAGAAGGTGTTTTCACAACAGAAGAAAAGCAAAACATGATAAAGAAAGTCACAGATACCATGGTATCTATCGAAGGAGAGAACTTACGAGAGTTTACTTGGGTAAAAATAAACGAAGTAAAACAAGGCGATTGGGGAATAGGGGGTAATCCTTTAACCGCCAGTGATGTGAAAGCTATTGCTGCAGGATAAGCTAAATCCCAATCATTCCCCCTTTGAAAAGGGGGGAAGTCCTCTATTTATTTCTATAATGATCAAACCAAAGATTTGTCGCTCCAGCGACTGCAACGGGCATGACTAATAGATTGACCAGCGGAATCATGGTTAAAAACATTACGAATAATCCAAATCCAAAAGGTCCGCTTCTATGTGCTTTTATATTGCTTAAAGTGGCTCTAAAAGGGCGTCGATGATTGTCGTTAGGATAATCAATATACTGAAGCGCAGACATCCAGCCGTTAAATAAAAACCACACGGCAGGTGCTAATACGGAAACCGGCGTGACAAACAGTAGTAAGCATAACAACGCTCTGGGGATATAATAGGTTAGCTTTCTCCATTCTCTGCCTATTAGTCTAGGTATATCTTTGAGCGAGTCCATCAAGCTTAGGTTTTCAATCGCGTTTTTGTCGCCTGCTAGATGGCATTCAACTGCTTCCGATAGTAATCCATTAAACGGCGCTGCAATCCAGTTAGCAAGAAAACCAAACATAAAAAAGACACTAACCAACACGCTAATTACGATCAACGGCCATAATAACCAGTCTAAACTTGTCACCAACCAATTGACGGCTGCGGCAGACCAGCTGATATACCAAACTTGACTATTGGTGTGGGTCTCTAGCCATAGTGGTAGGTTGGTATACCAATCTGAAATGATGTCGAACGCATAAAAGGTCGCAGTGGCGAGTAAAACTAAGTTAATCAGCAAAGGAATCAGCACGAATCGCTTAATATTCGGCTGCCAAATAAGGTGATAGCCTTTGCGTAAATATTGAGTGCCGTTAAATGGTTCTATATGCATTGATATGTCGTTTTTTTAGGTGTGAATTATTAACGAAATAATTTAAACTATCCCGCTGCATAAAACTAGCACCAAATTGTAAGAGTTTTTCCTTAATTCATAATAATTAGCTAAAAATACGTTCGCTGAATAGTTGATTTAACAATATAAAGATATAAGCAAGTATGCGTTTAAAACAGATAAAATTAGCGGGATTTAAGTCATTTGTTGATCCTACAACCGTTCCTTTTCCAGAAAATTTAACAGCTATAGTCGGTCCAAATGGGTGCGGAAAGTCCAATTTGATTGATGCGGTACGTTGGGTGATGGGGGAATCTTCGGCTAAACATTTACGTGGTGATTCGATGACGGACGTTATATTTAACGGTTCGACTAGTAGAAAACCGGTAGGACAAGCCAGTATAGAATTAGTTTTTGATAATTCAGATGGTACCTTGCAAGGCGAATATGCAAGCTATGCAGAAATAGCCCTCAGACGTTCTGTTACCCGCGATGGACAATCAAACTACTATTTAAACGGCACAAAATGCCGAAGAAAAGATATAACCGGGATATTTTTAGGTACAGGACTTGGACCGCGAAGTTACGCAATAATTGAGCAAGGAATGATTTCTCGATTAATTGAATCTAAGCCTCATGAGCTAAGAGTATTTTTGGAAGAAGCGGCAGGCATATCCAAATACAAAGAGCGAAGACGAGAAACCGAAAATAGAATAAAACACACCCGTGAAAATATGGAAAGATTAACGGATATTAGAGAAGAGCTTGGTAAACAATTGGCTCATTTACAAAGACAAGCAAACGCGGCCACCAAATATAAAACCTTTAAGCAAGATGAGCGTCGTTTGAAAGGCGAATTATCGGCACTAAAATGGCGTAAGTTTAATCGTCAAGTTGAAACTTTAAGTTCAGAGATCTCTAAACTAGAAACTGAACTAGAAGCACGTATTGCCGAGCAACGCCATGCCGATTTAGAAATTGAACAAACCAGAGAAAAGC
>JBMYPE010000229.1:0-3949 GCA_049600015.1 Kangiellaceae bacterium | reverse complement strand
ATTAGCTAAGGTATCAATGGTTCCAAATGACTTTGAAACGATGATAAATAAAGTTGTTTCTGGATTTAATTTATCAAATAAGTGAGAAACTTGTGAACCATCCATTGTGGAAGCAAAATGAACATGGATAGGGTTCTTTGACTTGACGCGAAATTCATCTAACGCGTCGCAAACTAAAAGAGGACCTAAATCTGAACCGCCGACACCAATGTTAACTACGTCGGTAATCGCTTTGCCGCTATACCCACGCCATTGACCATCGCGGAGCTTGTTAACTAGTTCAGACATTTTATCTAATTGCTCTTTAACGGCTGCTTGGACTTTGATATCGCCTGACACCATTTCATTATTTGAAGTGCTACCTAAACTACCTCTCAATGCAGTGTGTAAGGCTGCTCGACTTTCTGTCGTATTGACCAGTTCGCCCGTTACTAAATGTTTAATGGATATTTCTAATTCTGATTTTTTTGCTAAATCCACTAATTTTAGAAGAGTCGCACGAGTCAATTTTTGCTTAGAAAAATCAATAGTGAGTTGGTCAAAATTTAAGCAAAGTTCATTAAAGCGCTCCTTGTTGGCGAACAAATCAGCGATGCTTTTATTTGCTATTTCTAACTCTAAATGACTTTGCAAAGATTTCCATTCTTGAGAATTTGTAATCGACATAACAATACCGATCTAATTATTATTCGAATTAGTATTGCTGAGTAATTCTGAAACAAATGACTTGAAAGCTTCTCCTTGAGTTTCATGACGAAAGCCATACTCGACAAAAGCTTTCATATATCCAAGTTTAGATCCGCAATCATGTGATTTACCAGTCATATTAAATGCTTCGACAGTTTCTAAATTCATTAACTCATCTATCGCATCGGTCAATTGTATTTCGCCTCCTGCGCCAGGCTGGGTATTTTCTAGTAGCTCCCAAATTCGATGAGATAAAACATACCGACCCACTACAGCTAAATTGGAAGGTGCCTCTTCTAGCTTCGGCTTTTCCACAACTCGACTCATTTTAGCAGAGCCGCCTTGCGCTATTTCAACGCCTTCACAATCGACTACACCATAGCTAGAAACCAAAGAGTCAGGAACTGGTTCAACCATAATTTGGCTAGCGCTGGTTTGGTTAAAGCGTTTAACCATGGCTGACAGATTGTCTATTTTTAAATCACATTCGTGATTATCAATCAGCACATCCGGCAAGATCACCACGAAGGGGTTGTCACCAACTATAGGAAAGGCTTTGGCTACCGCATGCCCTAGACCTTTAGCCTCTCCCTGCCGTACTGGCAAAATTGTGACATGGTCTGGGCGTGTTCGCTTGACTGCTTCAAGAAGCTCTTGTTTTCTTTTATTTTCTAGGCTTGTTTCTAGCTCAAACGTTTTGTCGAAGTGGTTTTCAATTGCCGCTTTAGAGGAATGGGTGACTAAGACAATTTCGGTGATTCCAGCGGCCACACACTCCTCAACAATATATTGAATCAGTGGCTTGTCAACAATTGGTAACATCTCTTTTGGTATGGCTTTACTAGCCGGTAACATTCGAGTACCAAAACCTGCGACAGGGATAACCGCTTTTGTTATTTTTGAGTTTAATGGTTTATTAGACAAAAGGATTCATCCTTGTATATTTATGAAAACGAACAGCTATTTTAATTGGAATTATCCCTGCTCAGACTATAAAGTCAACAAACCTTTATCCGACATTTGCACCTATTTATCAGAATGAGAGAGCCATGTCCTTATTTTAGTCTAAAATCTATGATATAAACTGAATATTATGCAAAACTCTGGGTAACTCTATGAAAAAATTACATTTTATTGCTATGTCGTTGGTATCCTCTATCAGCTTCTCTTTGCACGCTGAAGAGTTCCCAATTTGTAAATCTGAATTAACTAAGCAGATGAAACGATTTGAAAAGACGGAGTTTACCGTGCCACGTAAAACACCAAATGGTAAACTAGCGGCGTACGCATTAGATATGGAAGTGATTTGCCCCTGGCAACTAGAAGCAGATTTAAATGGCGATAATCAAAATGACTGGGCGGCAATTATCCATCGAAATGAACGATACGAATTAATTGTCTACTTATCGAACCGTAAAAAATTTACCTTTCAAGTGTTGCACGAGTATCAGTTTTTTCCTGAGCAAACTTTAATAAAATTAGAACGAAACCCAAAGTACAAAAATAATGTGTATGGCTCGGTTAAGTATAATTTGCTTGAGCTCTCTTTTACTGATGAAAGTAGAATTTATTCATTTGATAAAGATCGAATGAAAGTCATCAAACAATACATCGATGAGGTCAAAAACAAGGAAAGTAAAAATGAACTCGAGCATCGCCATAAAAGAGAAATAGAAGAATTATTAAAGCTTAGAAAAAGAGGCTCCTAAAAGCCCCTTTAAACAAAAAATATTAGATTTGAAATTAACAAGAGTTTCCGCCCTCGGGCCAACAAGTATGCAAAGTTCCATCTGCATCTGTCCAATTTCTGACTCCAGCGTTCGTTATTGATAAAGCACCATCACGTCCAGCCATAACACCTAAAGGCGTTGCAGTAATGGTGTAGGTAGCCGCATCATCAACCACTGATAACTGATAATATGCCGTTCCACCATCTACAGGCACTTGATCAGAAAAGACCTGCGTAATGTCATCACCCGTTTCGTAGCTATAGTTATTAGCTCTAAATCGTTCCATTGCTTGTGCGGCTAAGTTTAATGCAGCCATTCCGTCTGAGCGTTTGGCTCTAACAGTATACTGATCATAAGCAGGATATGCTATTGACGCTAAGACTCCTATTATTGCCAAAACAATCATCAATTCTAAAAGCGTAAATCCGTTAACTTTTTTATAACCTGTACTGTTCATTTATTTCACCGTAAATTAGATGTTATTGATTAACCCGCATCGGGATCTTTTCTCCATCGTATCCCCATAATGCCATCAGGAGTAGGAGGAAGCAAATCACCTAAATCGCACTCAGTTCCAACACATAACCTAATCTCATCATTAAATAATGGTTGAGGTGGAGGTGAAATTCCAGGGCTGGTTAAATCCACATATCTATCTTTTTCATCTAAAGTTCCATCGGCTAAATTATCCACATATGGGTTTCCATCAAGAATTTTGACGGCATATAATCGTGAGTTACCGGTAACAGCCTGACATACATTTGTTCCACTACCAGGTGGCAAATAAGTCGTAAATAAAACGGCATTATTAAAAGTTAAAGAACGCTCGATCACTTTTTCACCGTCGGTAGAAAAGGTCAAATACCAACCTCTAGCCCCTCTTGTTTCAATTTCTGCCGCGGCATCAGATGTACCATCTCCATCGGTATCACCGACTAAACTAGTAATATCAACTAGATCACCGCGAGACACAAGCATATCAAAGGTAGCGGACAACCCTCCCACATCTTTAATCATATAAAAATTATCATCAATATTTTTATCAAGTGGATGAGCTCTATACCCAGAACCAATAGATACACTAATAAAAGTTTCATTAGTTGTTCTAATGAGTGCAGTGTCTGGTTTATAGTAAAAACGCCTGTTGTTAGTAATATCGGATACATTTTGCAGATCAGCAATTTTACCACCGGTAATCACCTCATTTTCGTTATCAACGTCAAATCGAAAAACTTGAGCTCTCGTATCAGAAGAATAAAAAGTATCAACCAAACCATCTGCATCTAAATCAAGGGCACTGACTTCGCTAGGGACGCTATTCATATCAGTAAGCGAACCAGCTGGCGATGCAGCTTGAACTACAGTGTTATCTCTTGAGTTCCATAAATGTTCGCCCGTTAATGCATCCGCGATATAGACTAAATTACCTACTGAATCTGTAATGACTGACGTGCCAGCGGTATCTTGTGCTTCATCATAACCACCACCAAATAGCATCACCAATCTATCAGTTTGCCCTCCAATATTCATTT
>JBMYPE010000228.1:0-3979 GCA_049600015.1 Kangiellaceae bacterium | reverse complement strand
TTTACGCCAAGAGCCTTATGTAGCTCAGCGCTTTTATAATAATTGTTTCCTTTAAAAACAATACTTGTTTTGCGAAGAGCTGACATATCTTTCGTGGGATCACCATCTACTAACACTAGATCCGCATCTTTACCAACGGTTATAGAACCTGTTTTGTGTGCGACGCCTATTACTTTGGCACTGGTTAAACTTCCAATTTTTAATACTTCAATATTAGGAATTCCAGCTTCCGCATAAATCTCTAGTTCTCTCTGCAAAGTAAACCCCGCGATATGATCGGTGCCTGGAACAATGGTGACGTTATTATCGTAAAGTACTTTTACCATCTTGACTAAGGCGTCTGCACCAGTCAAGTAATTAGGTAACTCTTCTTCCGAGACATTCATGATTGCACCTTTTAAACTCCGAACCACAGATGGAGGAAGATGATCTTCTATCGACTTAAACTCGGGGTCTACTTTTTTGTTTTCACCCATGAGTAGACTTCTAAAAGTTGCCACAGTTGGATCAATGACTATTCTTTTGTCAGCCAACATTTTAATAAACTTTTGCATTTCTTTACTTTGTAGATCCATTTCTCCTGCTTTCTCACCGATAAGGCTAAATCTTAGTTGTTTACGAGTATCCACATCAGTCCCAGCCAGAAAATTTAAGAACAGCATATTTACGTGTTGAATTTCGTCATAACCGTTTTCAACTGCTTGTTCAGCTGTCATAAATGCTGGAATGTGACCACTTAATCGCATTCCTCGGTTATGAACACGATCGGCTATTGGTTTTACCCAGCTTGGATCAATTGAACTATAGAGTTTAACTTGTAGATACCCATTGTCAGCAAACCAATCAACTTGTTTTAGTGCTTCTTCAAGTGACTTAACAGAAAGACCCGCGGAAAAAGGGCTTTCTTGGTCCATAAATCCGGCTCGATAAACATTCGTGCCGATAATAGTATTTGAATTAAACATGCGATCAATTTGCATAATATTATCGTGATTGTTACCGATATCTCGGACACTGGTGACACCTGCAGCTATATTTAGTAAACCATCATACTTTGATAAATGACCGTGCATGTCCCATAACCCGGGAATTAAAGTTTTACCTTTGCCGTTTATTGTTTCAGCTGTTTTTGGTGGTTTTATTTTTTTACCAATTGCTTTTATTTTTCCATTCTCAATGAGTACATTAGTTTTCTTTACTAATTTATTATTGACTACATCAACTAGGTTGACGTTTTGGATCATAAGTTGTTTATAAGAATGACTGAATTGTTTAGCGATATTTTTTAAGTAATCATCTTCTGCTTCATCTTGAATTTTTGTTAGCTCATCAAAGTTATCAAGCGTAAAACCATCGCGAATAACCCGCATGAACCCTCCCATGTTTTGTGCAAAAAAATTGCCGTTTTGGTCGTACCATGCAAAGTCAGGATTAAAATCCATGCCGCTTATTGCATAGAGGCTAACCGTTGCTTTTTTATTTCCGTTAGCGATGCTAGTCGTCTTCAGTTTTTTAAGATGAGCTGTTCCTGAAGGGAATAATTCAACAGAATTTGTAGGAGACGCAATTAAAGCTTTTACTAAAACAAAGTCCGATACGATAGCGCCATCTGCAGGAACATAGTAGCGACGTCCAGCTTCTTTTATCTCTCCATCATCTTTGGTGCTATTCCATCGTGCGACATTATTTATCCACTCAAATGATTCGTCAATTTTGGAACCAAATGCTGAAATACCTTTTGCTGAAAATTCAATGGGTACTCCCTCTCCGTTTGTGGTGAGAGTTTCTTCAATTTTGACTCTACGATTATTCCAACCGACCTCTAGAAAGCCTTTATACTTAAATTCACCTTGCTTAATTAAAACTTGTTTACCGGCTAGGCCTTTTTCCGTATAGAGTAGGTTGGTGATTGATTCATCATTGCTGGCGATGACTGAATTTGATATTGAAAAAATAAATAGCGCAATTAACGTTACGCCTAAAGAGTGTGTTTGATGAGAGTTTTTCATTATTTTTATCTTCCTTTGAGTTGCAGCTAGCCTGATTGCTAGTTCAATTTATGCTTTAAATGCACTTTATTTACTCACATGTCAAAATAGTTAAGATGACTTTTTTAGTCTAGCGCTTTTCTGAACAAAAACGTCATCATTTTAATGTTCGAAAATATTGTGTGGCGCTTTTAGTTTTCTAATATAGTTTTTTCTCATAAGTTGTAGGTTTTCAAATGAGGATTCATTAAGAAGAATGTCAATTTCTCATATTTTAATAGACTAAGCAAATATTCATCTAAATATCACAAAGCTTGAGTTTACTACATGAAAGTTATTAATTAACGAACGATTGTTTATTGGAGGCTAGATATATTTCTCAATTAGATCGATTAGATTATTTTTATCAAATGGTTTTCCGATATGATCATTAACACCAATCGATTTATATTCTTTAACTTCATCAGGTAAAATATTTGCTGTAAAGGCAATGATAGGAATTTCATTTTTTAATTCGTTTCTTATTATTTTAGCTGCTTCCATTCCACCCATAACAGGCATTTGTACATCCATTAAAATAATATCGAAGCTTGATTCTTTAAGTGCGTTTATGGCTAGTTGACCGTTTTCTACATGGGTTACTTTATAGTTTTCATTAGAAAGTACATTCTTAACGATCATTGCATTAATTTTGTTATCTTCAGCGAACAAAATATTTATTCTCTTAAATGTAGCGGTCTGCGTTTTATTTGAGCAATCTGACATTGCTGTTGAATTTTCTTTTTTGGATAGAGGGTCAGCATTACGTTTTTGGTGTTTTAAAGCGTCAATCGCTAGATTTAAAGATTGGATTAGGTTTTTAGTTATAAGAGGTTTATTTAATATAGAGTGCTTTTTAGAGACTCCTATGTGTTCAGCGTTGTATGCAGTAAAAATAATGATCCTTTCTGCAGTATATCCGTGTTTAAACAATTCAGTAATTAACTTGTCGCCTTTAAAATCAGGTAAGTGCCAATCGGTTAGTACAATGTCATAACTATTCGATTTAATTTTTGTTAAAGCTTCATTTATATCTGACGCACTAGATAGCTTCATATTTAGTGTTGTCAGAATTTTGGCTGTAATATTGCGCGTATTGCAGTCGTCTTCTACTAATAAAATTGAACGATCAGCTAACTTTGATGTGTCTAACGGTGGTAATTTTTCTGAAGTGTTGCGTTCAATTGGCAGAAATAAAGAAAAGCATGATCCCTCACCATACTCACTATAAACATTGATATGTCCATTCATCAATTCACTCAGTAGTTTTGATATAGCTAGTCCTAAACCCGTGCCTCCATATTTTCTTGTAGTTGAAAGCTCAGCTTGGCTAAATCGTTGAAACAATCTAGTCTGTTGTTCTTCAGTTAACCCAATTCCCGTGTCTTTAACATTGAATGAAACACCATCCACTTGGCGACCATTTACTGATTTACTATCGACAAAAATTGAGACAATAACAGAACCTTCCTCAGTAAACTTGATGGCATTTGACAGAAAATTCAATAAGATTTGATTGATACGAATTGGATCTCCATAATAGAAGTCAGATAGTTCATCATCCAATTTAAATACTAGCTCAAGACCTTTATCAGAAGCATTGTGTCCAATCATCACTTTTAAGTGATCTAGAAGTTCGTCTAGGTTAAAACTGATATTTTCTATGGTTAAGTTTTTTGATTCTATTTTTGAGAAATCTAATATATCGTTAATAATAGTCATTAATGAACGAGCTGAGAATCTCAATTTTTCCATAAAGTCACGCTGACTTAATGTTAGCTTTGAATCTAAAATGATATCACTTAGGCCTATTATTCCATTCATTGGTGTTCTAATTTCATGTGACATATTGGCAAGAAATTGAGACTTTATATCAGACGCTTTCTTTGCTTCAATAGTTTTCATTTTTAAAACAACTGCTTGTTTTTTTAATGCAACTATTAAGCAAAGTA
>JBMYPE010000227.1:0-4005 GCA_049600015.1 Kangiellaceae bacterium | reverse complement strand
CGCCGAAAGTAGGTAAATTTATAACTAGATTGCGAATTAAATCCATAATTCTCTGTAACCGCTAAATTAGTTATAATGCTAATACGAACAAAGAATTTGATTATTCCGATGATTTCAGACTTTTCTGAAAAAATAATTCATGATAAAAAAAATTAATCACTACTGGCGCATCATTGCAACTGGCATATGTTTTAGCTATTTTGGAATCGGGGCGTTAGTACTCACTCTCTTAGTCTTTCCATTTCAAAAGCTAATTTATCAAAATAAGTCGACACAAAAGAAAGTTGCTCGTCGGACAGTTCATGTCACCTTCAAATGGTTTATTGCTTTTATGCAATGCTCAGGAGTTTTTAAGTTTGAGCTAGATAAAGTTCAACCACTTAAAAAACTAAGAGGCCACCTTATTCTAGCTAATCACCCATCATTAATTGATGTTGTTGTCTTAATTTCCGTCATTCCAAACGCTGACTGTGTGGTGAAAGCTCATTTATTTAAAAATCCGTTTTTGAGAGGCGTAGTCAGCAACACGGGGTATATTAGTAATAAAGATCCAGAGGGTTTATTAAACGATTGTAGTGAAACACTCGCGGCAGGCAACAATCTAATTATATTTCCTGAAGGGACTCGAACACAAAAAAATAAATCGGTTCACTTTTTAAGAGGCGCTTCAAATATTGCGGTGAGGTGTCAAAGTAAAATAACCTGTGTCATTATTGATCTTCAACCTTCCACTTTAACCAAATCTGAGCCTTGGTACAAAGTACCGCCGCGTAGAGCTCATTTTAAAGCAAACATTGTTAATGGTTATCCAGCTCTTCCTACTTACAACTTGGAATCAATAAGTCAGGATGTCCGACAATTTAATCGAGAACTAGAAGCGTATTTTATTCATGAATTAGAAAACGTATGAACAACTTAACTTTTTATTGATAATAAGGTGGTTCTTAGTGCCTGTTCTTTTATGGCACATTCTTCTAGTTTTTCTGCCACATCATTTAAGCTAATCTCTTTTCGTTTCTTACAAAACATCACCGCGTCCATGGCAAATTGTCGCCAACCATCGCCTACGCGTGTAGTTTCTTCGGATGCCTTTTTAAGTGCATCATTGCCAGTTAATGAAGCAGCTTCATCTAAAAAGCTAGCATATATAAATCTAAAGCCAGCCCCCCCCGTCCCTATTTCTTCTTGCATTCTAACAATATTCGCAAGAAACAGACCTTGGTACTTTTTAGGTTTTGTATCGAGCTGACGAATTTTCTTTGCTAAATAATAAATCCCTTTGATTCCAATAAAAGGTAAAAATATTCCTTGCATTATTTTTGTCGTTTTTTTAATCGCCTTATAAATATGGGCGTCTAGTTCCAATTGAGTCGGCACGCTTTTAACGACATACATTAATCCTTTAGCCGCGAGCGCTCCTTTCGCAAACCTTGCTCGCTTGAGATCTTCTGCCGGACATTCTACAAGGTGCTCAAAAACTGGATCACTGATTAAATAATTCCCTTGCGAAGTTTTCCCATAAACAATTAGATTATGAGCATTAAAATGAAAACGCATATCTTCCGGGAAGTAAGGCAGCCAATAAACAGAAGTTTGAAGGCCTACCAAATTTCCTTTTGCTAACTCTTCATCTAACGCTTGCATACCTTTTTCTTGGTTATTGAACTTTCGTGAATCCAATTTGACAGACAACTTTTTACAAACTGTTTTGATGATTGTCTTTGGCGGCATTCGATAAGCAACTAAAGGCATTCCGCCAATTTTTATCATAGGTAAATAAACAAAAGTGAGTGCAGATGCTAAACCGAATGCCATTGGCTCAGATATATTTAACCCCTTACTATTCAAGAGTGTTGAGATTACGCCTGTTTCACAATGAGATGATTGTTGATGCTTTATATCAAGAATTATATCTTTCATTTAACTAAACTCTCATCCGCATCTTGTAGAATAGCTGCTGTGTGTATTTCCGGTAATTTTTTTAAGTTTTCTACTGATATCTTCATCACATCTGAATAAGATTGCAGTTTCTTTTTGCTTAATCGTTTGAATATATTAGGCTTTAAATGTCGCTTAATCTGCCACTGAAAAAAACCTGTGCATTGAGCAAGAGAAATTAAATCAAATCGCAAAACGGCCATATGATATGCGAGCGGAGATACTTTTTTTTGCTTAGCTTGTTGGAATGCTTCTTCAGCTTGTGCCTTAAGATCGTTCACCGCCATTTCTGTCGCAAAGCTTTCCACTTCCCATCCGGTCGACTTTACTCCCCGGTAATGTCCATCCTTATCTACCGCATAGATAAGTTTTTTTTGTCCTTCGTAAGTCGGACTTTGATCTTGAGGAACCTCTTCTTCTTTCATTTTTAGACCGCAGTTAATTGCATAAAGGCGCTCGAAAACCTACCACTCTCGGGGATGTAGCATAATATTCTGTCGCCACGCCTGAAAGTTCCATTGTTATATAGTTCTTCTAACATGATAAAAATTGATGCTGAACCGGTATTACCTTTGCTCGATAAATTAGTAAACCATTTATCATATGGAATTTCAAAATTAATATTAACTAATCCCTGATATAACCTTTCGCGAAAGTAACCTGAAGAATAATGAGGTAAAAAATAATCGAAATCATTTGGAGAAATTTTTCGCTTACGACTAATTTTTGTCAATGCTTGTTCTACACTGACTTTAACAATGTTTTCATTCAGTAACTTTACATCTTGTTTTACTGCTGCGATTGATTCTTCTTCTCGTTGCTGGCTGGTGAGGCGAGTACTGCCAATTAATTTGCCTTGTTTTTTTTCGGCTCCGGCATACATGCATGGCTCTAATTGATTTGCAAATGAAAGAGTCTCTATCCAATCAATTTTTAATGATACTCTCTCGGTATTTGGCTTATTACTTAATAAAACGGCTCCAGCACCATCGGATAACATCCAACGTAAAAAGTCTTTCTCAAAAGCTAACTCAGGCTTCTTATCAAGTTGTTCAACTTTCTTTTGATTTTCTGTTTCAAAGTTATTGGCATGCATATAATTTGATGCCATTTCACTCGCCACCACTACCGTACCTTCACTTTCTCCTGATTTAATATTCAAGTACCCATACTTAAGTGCTGTTACGCCGCATAGACATATTCCAGAGGTCGAAATAACTTCACAAGGTGGGTTATTAAGTTCTCCATGAACCATCACACCGTGATTAGGTAAACTTTGATCTGGGAGAGAAGTGCTGGCTACAAGACAATCTATCTCATTTAACTCAATACCACCGTCATATTTGTCGGCAAATAACCCTGACACAGCTTCTGCGGCTAAACTAGCATTGGTGTAATTAAACTCTCCCGTTTCACGATCAATGCCATAATGACGAGAGGTGATTTTATTGCTTCTTAAGATGATTGATTTAGCTCTAGATGGTTTACCGCCCACCATACCTAATACAGTTTCCATGTCTGCATTTTCTATTGGAGCGTTGGGTAAAACAGAACTAATTCGATTAATATAAACGTTAGATATCTGAGCAGATGTCTCGTTAACAGTTATTTCCATGTGGCTAAATTATTCTCCTGACGGCTCAGCAAAGTAAGCTCGTTGCTGTAAAATTTTCTTTCTGGTAAAAGGCGAGATGATTCGCTTAACAATGGCAAATAATGGGACGACAGTCAATATTAATGTCAATAAAAAGGTGATATACACAATCAGGCCTAGACTTCTTCTAGTAGAATACATCGGGCCTAATGAACTTATGATTCGACTCCAAATTTTAAAGCTGTGTTGCCCTACTCTCTCACTAGCAATAAATTTTTCATTGACCGTGACGGCCCCCATGTTTTTAAGTATGGGCTCACTAATAGTTTCAGAATTGCTATTTAGTCTTTCCACTATGGCATCACCAAACCTACTCGCATTCTTAATATCGTCTTCAGATACACCCGCCTTGGGCGTCCACGAATAGGCTTTCTTTCTTCCAGTAAACATCCATAGGGGAGTCGCTAAAAAAC
>JBMYPE010000226.1:0-4006 GCA_049600015.1 Kangiellaceae bacterium | reverse complement strand
CCAGCCGTCAGGGTTCGCGTTTGCAAGGTTTCTTTTGCGTTTCTCTTTATCATGCTCTTTCATAGCGCGGAATATATCGCCCATATCACCCATTATTTAT
The DNA here is from genome assembly GCA_049600015.1 of Kangiellaceae bacterium. Lineage (GTDB taxonomy): Bacteria > Pseudomonadota > Gammaproteobacteria > Enterobacterales > Kangiellaceae. Next base: position 3,906 of record JBMYPE010000226.1, on the reverse strand, counting down.
TATCCCCATCCATTACAGGTTCTTTGAAATTTTCGCTAATGCGGTACTGACCACGGGCAACGCGGTAAATTTCTTTTGATTTTGTAAGTTGACTAATTAGCGGACTTATTTCCGGCTGTCTTTTTTCAATGTCGAAAACCTCAAGCAAGCCGTTTTTTATTTGAGCAGATGTTAATAAAGAATCACCCGTTTGACGTTCCATAATCACAAAAAGCTTCCTTATTGAGTTAGTTATGGAATTGTTAACTTTTTTATTTTCTATAAAATTATATAGTTTAGTCATATTATTTTTACCTTTTGTTTAGTTTGTCTATAAATGTTTTAAATTTAAAATTATAACATGTCAATGTATTATTTTCACAAAATTGCGATACAGCTGTAGAGGTTATAATACAGTTTAAAGTGCTAGTTATGGAAAATCTATAATAGGTTAAAGTATTGTTTTTTATTATATTATTAATTATTAATTATTAAACTGTATAAACTGTTGTAGTAGTACCCTTTGGTTATATTATTTATTATGTAAAGGGACTATATTGTACTATTACATTTTTTACATTTTTACATTTTTGACCTCAAAGCCAAGGTCAGCAACGGTTTTGAGCTGTAATGCAAGATACAGCATTGCGCAATTTGCTTTAAGTTATTGATTTTATTGTGTAATTTGAGCTGTATGGTTTTTTTGTTTTTTTTTGTTTTTTCCGCTTGCAATGGCTCGGATAATCGGTCTAGGATGTTTTTGTGATTTGGAAAGGCTTTTTGATATGTCAAATGATAAATATGCGCTTGCTAATTTGAATATTGATGAACTCCCCGTGTTGGCAGGCGGGTCGCTTGCAAGCGGTGATTACATCGTTGCGTATGACGCAAGCGCTGGTGAGTTTGTAAAAATTGACGCAACCTATTTCGCTGCGGCGTAAAATCTGAAAGGGTAAAACAATCAATGGCGGATGAAGTCATAGTAGTTTCAGCACAAGCGGCAAGTAACACGAACGGAATCGCTTCTGGCGCAGTCGGTGACATTGTCACAACTCAAGTCCTGGATATTGGAACGAAATCCGCTGCCATTAGTGGCGAAGTCGCCGTGTTGATCTCGAAAGGGACAGGGTTCTGGTTCAAGCTTGGGGCGTCCGATGTCAGTGCGGCAGTGGACACTGATGGAAATATCTGGCTACCCGCAGACTCTTCATTTTCTTTTGAGCTTAGCACTACGCAAAATTATGTTGATACCGCAGCGGATGCATAAAATATAACAAATATTTAAATCTAAAGTAGATTATATGGCAAAAGGTCAGAAAACTGGTGGTCGTGTTAAAGGTACGCCAAACCGTAAAACCAAAAAATTAATGATGCTTTATGAAGATCAGGAATTTGATCCAATCATTGAAATGATTTTGATTGCCAAGGATTACGATAACAATAGCCCCGAATTGCGCGGAAAAATGTGTAGTGAATTAGCGCAATATATTCATGCAAAGCGAAAAGCTATAGAACACACAGCCGATGACGATACGGTTGACGCAATTAATCAATTAATGGATTTGGTCAATAATGGAAGTCGAGGATTGCCAACAGATAGTTGATAAGCTTGGCAATCGATACTGGCGCTTAAATAATCTTTATCACATCAAAAATGTAAAAGGCGAAAAAACGCTTTTTAAATTTAACTGGGCGCAGGAAGATTTTTACAAAAATATCTGGTATTTTAATTCTATTTTAAAAGCGCGTCAGCTTGGTTTTTCAACATTCATTGCAATTTATATTCTAGATTCCTGTCTCTGGAATGATGATATAAAAGCGGGTATCATTGATGCTACTTTACCCGATGCGAAGAAAAAACTTGAAAAGATTAAATTTGCATATGACAACCTGCCTGAATTTATTAAAAAACGAAAGCCGCTAAAAAAACGCGGCGCAGAAGAAATAGAGTTTGAGAATGGCTCGGGGGTTGTTGTTGGGACTTCTCATCGGGGCGATACGCTTCAGATATTACACGTATCTGAATACGGTAAAATCGCAGCTCGTCATCCTGATAAGGCTATTGAGATTAAAACAGGGGCTTTAAACGCCGTTCATGCCGGGCAACAGATATTTGTCGAGTCTACTGCCGAAGGCCAGCAAGGCGAGTTCTTTGATTTGTCTGAACGTGCCAGGAAGCTCAAAGAGCAAGGCACAGAGTTAACAGAAATGGACCCTAAGTTTCATTTTTATGCATGGCACCAAAATCCTGAATATGTTCTTGACGCGGATGTTTCAGTAACGCAAGAAATGGCGGAGTATTTTGATAAACTCGGTATTGAATTAAGCCCTAGTCAAAAATCCTGGTATATCAAAAAAGAAGAAAGCCAAGGCGAGTACATGAAGCGCGAGTTTCCGTCGATACCGCGTGAGGCGTTCGAACAATCTATGGAAGGCGCTATATACACTAAGCAAATGTCATTGGTGCGTACAAATAAACGCATTGGATATTTCCCGCATGAGCCTTCGCGCAAAGTTTATACGTTCTGGGATTTGGGCAAGGGACGCGATTACACGTCAATATGGTTTTTCCAGCATATCGGTCATGAATACAGGTTTATCGATTATCATGAATCTTTTAACGAGGGATGGGATTTTTATGCTAAGCTTTTAGCGGCAAAACCTTATGTGTATGAGGAACATTTATTGCCGCATGATGGAGAAACATCCACGGTGGGTAAGAAAATGAGTAACCCGAAGCAAGACTTACAAGAGCTTGGTGTTACACCAATTCGCATCATTCCGAGAACCCCCGATGTGTGGAACGACATTAAGGGGCCGTGTCGTACATTTTTGCAACGCTGTTCGTTTAACGAGGATACATGTGACGTTGGCATAAAGCACCTTGATAATTATCGGCGTGAGTGGGATGATAGGTTGGGCGTGTGGAAAGATAAGCCGAGACATGATGAGGCTTCTCATGCTTGTTTTACAGGAGAAACAAAAGTATTGACGCGTATCGGAACGCAAAGCATAATGGATTTGCCAAAATATGGGGAGGTTATGACATTATGTGGTTGGAAGCGATACGAAAACCCAAGGATAACGAAAAAAAATGCCCTTGTTGTGGAGGCGGTGTTCGCAGGCGGTCATACGGTGAAATGTACGCAGGATCATTTATTTCTAACGGTGAAAGGATGGAAATCTATCTCAAGCCTCCCGAAGAATTTAGAGATCCTATCCGCATCAACTCCCACATCTATTATTTCTGCAAAAAGCTTTACAAACTTTGGCCGAGTGAAAGATATTTTGCGAAAGGCGGTAGCAGGTTGCACAGAGATGTTTGGGAGAAAGCTTTTGGAAAGATTCCAGAAGGATGCCACATTCATCATAAAGATGGAAACCCAGAAAACAATAAACTTTCAAACCTTGAGTGTATGGAAGCGTCTGAACATCTTCGACTCACATGGCAAGAAAAGCATAGTGACAGAGAGGAGTACTTTAACAAAGATGCCAGAGCAAAGGCAGCAGAATGGCACAGGTCAGAAGAAGGAAGGAAGTGGCACAGGGAGCACGCACTTAACACAAAAAGTCACACAAAATGGAAACGTGTGCTTAAGCCTTGCGATAATTGCGGCGAAATCGTCCTTATGGTTGTGCGGAAGTTTAATTCGCAAAGGTTTTGCGGGCAAATATGTAAATCTAGATATCGTAGAAAAAATAAAAACACTTGAATTAAGGCATGATGTTTGGTGCTTGACTGTTCCTGATTTAGGTCATTTTGCATTAGAAAATGGTGCAATTGTTAAAAATTGTGATGCCTTTAGAACCGGTGCTATGGGCTTTAGAGAACGACAAATTGAAATTATGACATACTATGCGGATGCTCCGGAATATGTTAATGATTATGATCCACTTGATTATTAATGCTAAACAGTTTATCTTTTA
>JBMYPE010000225.1:0-4022 GCA_049600015.1 Kangiellaceae bacterium | reverse complement strand
TTTCATCATAAAAAGAAATAGATCCGGGCAATCAAACTGGCAATTTCCGCCTGGTATACTACTGCGTTGTTTTACTGATGATATAAAAGGATCTTTCCTTAACTTTTCTCCAAATTTTCCATCATAATTTATTGTCCAAAGTTGAAGTTGATTCAATTGTTTTAAGAAATTTTCTAGTTTACTCATCTCTACGTTTGGATTTTGTTCTAATTTTTTAAAATAATCGATGTATTTTGCAAGTTCTTTAATTAACTCAGCTTTAGAGTCACCGGAGCTTAGCATTTCAAGTATTTCGAATAGGTATTTTAGTGCATGAAGATGGTTTTCTGGATCAACGGAAAGTGAGTTTTTCTGGTAGCTTTTAAACAATGATTCCAAACGAAGAAAACGCCGGATGTTTTCTTTTACAGGATACTCAAAAAGCAAAGGTTCTTTATCCATTTGAATTTTGTAACTTAAATTGAAGAGTAAAAAGTATGTAATTCATGAACTTGATTTTTTACATCCTGTTTAGTTTTATTATTATCAATAACATCATCCGCGAGTGCAAGTTTTTCTTCAAGGCTGGATTGAGCGTTAATGATGTCCATAGCTTCTTTAGCGCTTCGCGCATCTCGTTTTAGAATCCTGTCTATTTGTAATTCGACACTTGTATTAACAACTAAAATTCTATCGGTAAATGGCGCTAATCTATCGGGAACGACTGAACCTTTATCAATTAATAAAGGTATGTCCAAAACAACATATTTAGATTCAGCTTTTGACAATTGCCATTTCATTTCGTGGTTGACTAGAGGGTGACTGTAGTCATTCAACCATCTTAGTTGGCTAGGGTTTGAGAAAACTATTTTCCCAAGCTCTTTCCTGTTAAGTACGCCTTGCTGATCTACGATGTTATTTCCAAACTGTTTCACCAAGGGAACCAAATGTCTGGAGTTTTTCTTAAATAAGTCTCTAGCAATTTGATCGGCGTCAATAACTACGATACCTAGCTTTGAAAAATAGTGACTAACCAGTGACTTCCCACTAGCAATACCACCCGTTAATCCAATTTTTAACATGTTAACTCAAACCCGAAAAACTCATATATTCAGCAATAAGCTGATTACCCCACATCCAAGCTATCCATCCAGCAACGGCTAAATAAGGGCCAAATGGAATTTTAGTCTCCTTACCTTTGTTTTTAACTAATAAGAGTAAGCCGCCTAATATGGCTCCAACTCCAGCTGAAAGCACAATAGTTAATAGAACTTTTTGCCAGCCCATAAATGCACCGATTACCGCAAGTAACTTGAAGTCTCCATACCCCATCCCTTCTTTTTTGGTTAAAATTTTAAATAGCCAGTAAACGCTCCAAAGAGATAAGTATCCGACTAAAACACCAATAAGCGAGGCCTCTAAGGAAATAAAGAGATTGAAATAAGCGACTATTAAACCCAGCCAAACCAAAGGTAAAGTCATAGTATCTGGCAAAATTTGGTGATCGATATCGATAAAACTCATAGCAATTAAGTAAGCTGTGACTAACAGCACAACGCCTAAAGGAATACTAAATCCAAAATTTTGGGCGGCAATTGCAAAGCAAATACCGGTTAATAACTCTATAAAAGGATAGCGAAACGATATTGGGGTTTTGCATTTTTTACATTTACCTTTTAAAAACAAATAACTAAAGATTGGGATGTTTTCTAGACTGGAAATTTTATGGTGACAAACAGGACAAGCAGAGCGGGGAATCACCATATTGAAGTTTTCAGGTTGATTATCAATCGGTTTATCAGGCGATTTTAACGTGAAGCCTCGTTCATTTAGGATATCTTTTGCCATCTTTTCCCATTCTCTAAATAGCATGATTGGATAACGATAGATAACAACATTGAGAAAACTGCCGACCATAAAACCAAAAATGAGGCAAAAGATAGTTAGGATGGTTTGGTTTGTTTCGAGCACGAAAATGAGTTTTTCCACGTTTGCAATGTCCTCTAGAAATTCCGCACCGGCGTCCTGCCTATTTGCGGAATACCGTCCTATCCATGGACATAAAAAAGGCCGGTAAAACCAGCCCTGCTAACAGATAACTAATAAAAGGAAGTTCTAATTTTAAACCACTTGACCCATTTGGAAAATAGGCAAGTACATCGCAATTATAAGTCCACCCACAAGAACGCCCAAAACAGCCATAATGATGGGTTCTAGAAGTGCACTTAAACCGTCAACCATATCATCTACTTGTTGTTCGTAGATGTCCGCGACTTTGCTCAGCATGCCGTCAATTGAGCCAGACTCTTCCCCAATGGCGATCATTTGAACAACCATATTTGGGAAAATTCCGGTAGATTGCATTGCCATATTCATTTGCATACCCGTAGTGACGTCGTTTCTGATATTGTATATAGCATCTCTATATAGCGCATTACCAGATGCACCTGCGGCGGAATCTAACGCTTCAACTAAAGGGACACCTGCTGCAAAAGTGGTTGAAAGGGTTCTTGTAAATCTAGCGATTGCGGCTTTGTGTAAAATTTCTCCAATAACAGGTGCCTTTAACAGAATTTTATCTTGTCTATCTCGCATGGGTTTTGACTTACTTAACATGGTTTTATAAGTAAGAACAAAAGCAATACCACCAAACAGGAACATCCACCAATACTCAACCATAAAGTCTGATATTCCCACCACAAATTGGGTAAATGCCGGTAATTCAGAACCAAAACTGGTGAATATCTCTTCAAATTGCGGGACAACTTTAACTAATAAAATACCCGTTACAATAACGGCAATTACAACTACCGCAATTGGATAATTGAGCGCTTTTTTAATTTTTGACTTTAGCGCTTCACTTTTCTCTTTGTAGGTCGCAATTCGATCGAGCATTCCTTCGAGTGAACCCGATTGTTCGCCTGCGTCCACTAAATCACAAAAAAGATCATCAAAGTGTTTTGGGTGTTTTCGAAGAGAATCCGCCATTGTTTGACCTGATTCAATATCTGCCTTGACACTTAATAATAACTCTTGAACGGAAGCTTTCTCATTTCCTCGACCGATGATGTCAAATGACTGCACTAACGGCACACCAGCTTTCATCATTGTCGCTATTTGTCGGGAGAAAATTGCAACGTCCGCGACTTCAACCGGCTTGCCTTTGCCACTTCCAAAAAGAGGTTGTGCAACTTTATTTACTTTGATCGGGCTAATGCCTTGCTTTCTAAGTTGCGCTTTTATCACAGCTGATGTTTCAGCTGTCATCTCTCCCTTTATTTTTTGTCCTTTTTTGTCAGCACCTTCCCATTTAAACTGATGTTGTTTAGGTGCTTTTGCGGCCTTAGTGCTCTTTCGAGTTGGCTTTTTAGTTTGTATCGCTTGAACAGCCATAACGTTTCCTTGGAATTGTAATTTAATCTAAATTACTCAAATCTGTTTATAACACTCATTTTTAATGCTGGGTAACTCTGTTTACTTCCTCTAAAGAAGTGACACCTTGCATTACCTTCACAAGAGCGGAACGATGTAAATCATTGACGCCTTCCTTCGCCGCTTGATTAGCAATATCTAGCGCGTTACCGCCTTCCATTAGAATTTGTCCCATCTCTTTAGAAAATTTCATAACTTGGTACACACCTACACGCCCTTTATAGCCGTTTACACACTTATCACAACCAACTGGTTCAAATATTTTGAATTTTCCTATTTCTTCTTCCTTAAAACCGCGCTCGATCATAATATCATTAGGTAATTTCACTTCATTTTTACAGTTCTCACACAGCCTTCGTGCTAACCTTTGTGCGATCACTAAATTAACACTCGTCGCAATATTAAAAGCTGGCACACCCATATTCACCATTCTTGTAATAGTTTCAGGTGCGCTGTTAGTGTGAAGGGTTGAAAGCACTAAGTGACCCGTTTGAGCTGCTTTTATGGCAATAGATGCAGTGTCTAAATCTCGTATTTCACCGACCATGACTATATCGGGGTCTTGACGCAGAAATGATCTCAACGCTTCAGGAAACCCAAGGCCGACCTTA
>JBMYPE010000224.1:0-4051 GCA_049600015.1 Kangiellaceae bacterium | reverse complement strand
GAACCACTAACTAGACCACTAGAGTTAATTGATTCTAAATTTCTTTTAAAAATCTTGGAATTAGACTGATTTTGTTGCTGTGTTTTTATTGTATTTATATCTTCAATAAAAGGTACAACGAAAGCTTCAGCGCCAATATTAAGCAATTTCCTCTTTAACGCTTCTGCATTTGCTTTAGATAACGCTTGTTTTAATACCATTCGTCTGCCAGAAAAATATAGCTCAACTTTATTACTTGGTAATTTGAATTTTTTCACAAAAATGTTTTTTACAACGTCCTCTGCATAGCCCTCCTTTATAGCACCCGCATATACGACATTATATTTTTGTTCTTGTGACACCTGATTCCCCTAGCAATAAATTAAGTTCATCCCTATTTACATTGCATGTTCTAAAGCCCTTTTGAACGTAAATAATCTTCGTATCGGCCCTCATAATGAGTAATTCCTTCTGGCTGCATGTCTAAAACATGCGTTGCTAAAGAGGACACAAACTCTCGATCATGAGAAACAAATATCAAAGTTCCTTCATAGTGCTCCAATGCTAAATTAAGTGCCTCTATCGATTCCATATCCATGTGATTGGTTGGCTCATCCATTACCAAAATATTCGGTTTTAATTGCATAAGTTTTCCAAACATCATTCGGCCTTTTTCGCCGCCTGATAATTTATGAACCGATTTTTTGATATCATTTTGAGAAAATAACATCCGCCCTAACACACCACGGATTGCTTGTTCATCATCTTCTTCCCTTCGCCATTGATTCATCCATTCGTAAACAGACATCTCTTTCTCAAAGTCTTCTGTATGATCTTGACCATAGTAACCAATCTTGACGTTTTCTGACCATTTCACTACGCCAGATTTAACCGGAAGCTCTTCTATCAGAGTTTTAAGAAAGGTTGTTTTACCTATTCCGTTGGGCCCGATAATTGCGACTTTTTCTCCAACTTCTAACATCAGATTAAAATCTTTAAACAAAAGCTCTTCGTAACCATTTGCAATGTTTTCAAGCTCTAACGCAAGACGAAATAATTTTTTCTCTTGAGGAAAACGAATAAATGGACTCACACGACTGGATGCTTTCACTTCAGCCAGTTCAATTTTTTCTAATCGCTTAGCCCGAGAGGTTGCTTGTTTTGCTTTTGAAGCATTTGCAGAAAAACGACTTACAAAAGATTGGAGCTCTGCCATTTCCGTCTTTTTCTTAGCATTCTCTGATAGTAATTGCTCACGCGCTTGTGTTGCTGCGGTCATATATTCATCATAATTACCGGGAAACATTCTAATCTCACCATAATCTAAATCAGCCATATCCGTGCAAACGCTATTTAAGAAATGGCGATCATGAGAAATAATGATCATTGTACAATGCTTTTGCGTTAGTACCTCTTCTAGCCATCTTATCGAGTTAATATCTAAGTTGTTGGTTGGCTCATCAAGCAACATAATATCCGGATCTGAAAACAAGACTTGAGCAAGCAAAACACGTAACTTCCAACCAGGTGCGACTTCACTCATTAATCCAAAGTGTTGTTCAGTGGGAATATCTAATCCTAAAAGCAACTCGCCCGCTCTTGACTCCGCTGTATAACCATCCATTTCTGCAAATTGGGTTTCTAAATCGGCGACTAACATGCCCTCTTCTTCGCTCATTTCAGGCAAAGAATAAATGCGATCTCGTTCTTGCTTTACTTCCCAAAGTTCTTTGTGACCCATAATCACGGTATCAATAACAGAATATTCTTCATAAGCAAATTGGTCCTGATTTAATACACCTATTCTTTCATTCGGATCTGTAATCACTTGCCCTGAAGTCGGTTCTAATTTATCCGAAAGGATCTTCATAAAGGTTGATTTTCCACAACCATTTGCACCAATCAAACCATAGCGTTTCGCATCTGAAAATTTAATAGAGATGTTTTCAAACAGAGGCTTTTCACCAAACTGCATTGTAATATTAGCTGTAGATAACAAAAGAATAACCTTGAAAAATTAACCATAGGAAGCAGTGTAACTGTATGAGAGCTACACGAAATAACGGCGCGCATTCTAGCTTATATTTGAGTGAAAAGTAACCAATAATTATATGCTATTGCAATGCTCGAACAGACTGATCAGCCCATTCGACTGAATTAAGATAGTATTTACCCAATTTTTGGTTGATTAAAGTAAGATTATCTAGCTCATCAAAATTAAACTGCTCGTAAGCCAACACAATATCCAAAATTTCACCATGCTGTCCTTCGTGATCCAACAGAGCGAATTTAATTGCAGGACTTAAAATAACGGTGTCTAGTAAATCGATCATAGGTGTGTCCATGAGCGCATCTAAAACTGAAAAAAGACCTACTATGAACATTTGAGGTTGGATTTCTGGGTGTAGCTCATCTGCAAGCAATTCACACATCTTAGCTCGAGTGAGTGCCACCACGATTAGTTCACTCGGCTTATCTTTACCCATTCGAGACATTAATATTAAAGACAACCACTTTTTAATATTATCTTGCCCAAGTAACACTACGGCGTCTTTAATGGAATTAATTTCTCGCCGTAAAGAAAACATTGCGCTATTGATATACCTGAGTAATTTATAAGATAAAGTAACATCTTGAGACAAAATATGCTGAAACTCGTCATAATCCAAATTAGGTTTTTGTATTTTATTGAGCAAGTTCAACACCACCGTCTTATTGGCAATCACTTGCTTTTGTTTCACCATTTGAGGCTTACAAAAAAAGAACCCTTGAAAATAGTCAAAACCTAGCTCTAAACATAATGTCTTCATTTCTTGGGTTTCAACTTTTTCCGCCAGAATTTTAATATGCTCATATTGCTTAACATGTGCAAATTCTTCTCTCACGCGCTCCTCGGAAAGTTGCACCACATCCAATTTTACAATATCTGCTAACTCTAAAAATGGTTTGAGTTTTTCTTTATATTCAAAATCATCCAATGCTATTTTGAAACCGCGTTTTTTTAGTCGCTTTATTCCTTCAATTACTTCGGCGGTAGGTTCTACATCTTCCAATATTTCCAAAACACTTTGGCTATTGAATAGAGGCGTTAATGATTCATCAATGATGAACTCTTCAGGAAGATTGACAAATGCTAATGCGCTGCCGATCAGGTTATCAATGCCGATATGCATGAACGCATTCAATATCGTTTCACAGGTCGCCTGACTGTGATTAGTGACGTGCGCCGAATTCACCGCACTATTGCGATACAACAATTCATAACCAAAAACCTGAAAGTTCCTGTCATAAATCGGTTGCCTAGCGATATAAAGATTTTCCATCTGCTGTACATCCATACGAACTTTGCTAAACCTTAAATAAAATGCGCTTCTAGCGATATTCTCTAATATCAAGCATAGACCAGTTTTTAGCTTTTTGTGGTAAAATAAACCTACACAAATGCATACCTAGTTTGCAAAAAATGAATAATTTCGATATTAAATCTTTAGAAAACCATTTTAAACAGGAAAACATCAAACAATCTTTTGAAGAGCTTTACCATTGTTTGGGTTTTATCGTTTCTGTAGCATCTTGTCCTGAGATGATTGAACCACATGAATGGATAGATGAACTAATAATTACAAAAGATGGAAAACCAAGATTTATCAATGAAAAACAGGTGCATGAAATAACAGAAAATCTGATCGCTTGGTGGAGTGATTGTAATACCCGATTTGAAGATGCCGAAACGTTAGAATTACCAAAAAGTTTAGGACTAACTGCCACTGGTAAACCAAATAAAAAACTAGTGAATTTTGCATTAGGTTATTTAGATGCGTTTGAGTGGTTATCAAAGTGTTGGCAAGCAAGGCTATCTAAAGAAGACGATGAAGCCAATCGAACAGTGGCTGTTTTAAATTTTATAATGGCTCGTTTCATAAACGAAAAATCAATGCGGGAAGAAGAGCCAGAAATGATAAAGCAATTACCGAATATGGAAGGTTGTGTAAAGGTTTTACCTAATTTAATTTCTGGTGTTGGTATTCTTGGCAAAGATTTATATTTAGATGCGCAAATTGAAACGCCGGTG
>JBMYPE010000223.1:0-4066 GCA_049600015.1 Kangiellaceae bacterium | reverse complement strand
TAACCGAAAGATCGGATATTTCTATATTGAGATCGAAAATTGATTTTAGCGTTGTCACCGGATTATCTGTTTGAATTTCCAGTAGAGTTTTGTTGTTACTTTTTTCTGTGATGGAAATTTGATTAACAGAAGGCAATTGCTTTATTAACTTAGGGTCAACATCGCTGATGAAAGAAACTGCTTTGTTGTCTACCTGAGATTTTATTTCTTCGGGCGTTCCTGTTTTGATGACCTCACCTTGATTGAGCATAATAATTCTATCGGATAATTGATCGGCTTCTTCTAAATAATGAGTCGTCAATATCACGCTAGTGCCTTGGGCCTTGAGATCTTTTATGGCAGACCACAATGAACGTCTGGCGGTAATATCCATTCCCACTGTTGGTTCATCCAAAAACAATAATTTAGGATTTCCGCAAATAGCTAATGCAAATAAAAGTCTCTGTTTTTGTCCACCAGAAAGGTTTTTACTAAATTGATTTTCTAATTCTTTTAATCCTGCAATTGAAACGACTTTTTCATAAGCCATTGGCTCGGCGTAATAGCTTTGAAATAATTCAATGTGCTCTTTAATCGTTGACATATCAGGCAATCCCGACACTTGCAACATTGCACCACATTGACGCTTTAGCTCGGCTTGTCCTGGTTTTAATCCTAAAAGGTTTATCTCACCGCTTGATAGACTCAACTTCCCTAACATCGTATTGATTAAAGTAGTTTTGCCTGCACCATTAGGGCCAAGAATGGATAGGATCTCACCCGCGTAAACACTAAGACTGACATTTTTGAGAGCATCGATCTTGATTTTGTTACTTTGAAAAGACTTAGTTGCATTTTTGACCGATACAACTGTTTGCTGATTAACTTGAACCATTGTTTATCCCGTTTGTGATAAATGAGGTTCAAATTATGGGTGAGACCATGATGATTAGATATTGCGCTTTGTCATTGATTCATTATGACAAATGTCAACACTTGACGACTATTGAGCAAACACAATTTGCTGGTCATGCCATTTTTCACGCGTGAAGAGTTTTGATTCCAAAAGAAGCAGTATGAATATTTATCACTAATCAATTGAAAACTCACAAGTTAACTTGATGATATAAATTTTTAGAAATAGGATATGGCGCGGAGGTGAAAAACTATCTGCGTGTTTTGCCTCAAAAACTTATTCTATTTGGTACTATAAGCAATTGATTTAATAGTAAATATAAATTAGGCTAATTTCTCGAAAATAAATAAAACGCCAAAGGCATAAGATCCGCTGGCGTTTGAATTCACTGTTAAGTGCTATGAACGATGAACATTCCGTACTAAGCGGAGAGATTGAAAATTGGCCCAAGATGTCAGAAATGTGCCAAATACTTGAGGCAGCTAACCTTTCACTCAATGTAGGGACTTACGCTATACGAATAAGGGATTTTGACCATTTTATTTTTCGTGAGTTTGGTGGAGATATTGATACACCTTGTATTACTGCAGGTTCAGAATCTACAGAAGAATTAAAGAGACAATCTAAAATCGTTTCCGAAGCTTTGTCGAAGGCAAATTTGAAGCACAGATTTGAAATTTATGATGGTGAAGATGAACTTGCTGCGTATTACCATCATGATTGGTCTAAGGGCTGGTAATTTAACTTATGGTACTTAACCAAACGCGGCATCAGACAAAAAATAGCGCTACGCAATTTTGCGGCTGCGCTTGGCGTTACATATAAAATAACTCTAAATCTTTTTAAAATTTAACCATTGCAACAATTCCTCACAACCAACTAAAAACTTAAATTTGCCCTCGTTCTGCTAGCGATGTGACTTGATGAGCGGCAACGACTAAATGATCAAGTAACCTGACATCAATCATCGCCAATGAGCTTTTCAGGGTTTTTGTAATATCAATATCCGCAAGGCTAGGTTCTGACACACCAGATGGATGATTATGCGCGACTATCACAGCCGCAGCGTTATGGAATAATGCTCTTTGTAAAACTACTCGAGGATGTACCGACGATGCGTTGACTGTGCCAAAGAACAACTCTTCAAATGCTATGACATGGTGTTGATTGTCTAAAAACATGGCGGCAAATACTTCATTTTGCTTAGATATGAGTCTCGATTGAACATATCGTTTTACTTGAGAAGGGTTTTGTATTGCATCTTGCTTTGATATTTCCTCCGCTATGTGTCTTTGCCCCATTTCTAAACAAGCTTGTAGTTGAGCATATTTCGCCATACCTAAGCCTTTGAAAGTGCAAAATTCTTCTTCTGAAGCACTTAAAAGCAACTTTAAACTCCCAAAATATTTGATAATTTCCCTCGACAAATCGATGACATTTTTACCTTTGGTTCCTGTGCGTAAAAATATTGCTAATAACTCAGAGTCAGAAAGTGATTGAGCGCCTTTGCTTAAGAGTTTTTCTCTCGGGCGTTCATCCGCGGGCCAAGTTTGCAAGTATGACATAACAAATCCTTTTGTTAGTTGATTTTGTTCTTAGGTAAAAATGTGCAAAATATCAGTGCATCTTCAAGCAGTGAGTATATAAAACTAAAAAATTGAGGTCTGTAGGACAATCGCGATAAAAATTGTGAGTAATAAGCCATTAGTTTTGCTATGATTGAGAGATAGTAAGTGTTTAGTTCAGCCAATCAAGCTTAATCTATCTAAAAAGCTTGAAAGACTCTAAATCGCAACAAAATAATAGATAAGAATCCCAACATATACTTTTCAATAACACAGCTAATTTTAATCGACAAACCTTAAAACTATTTCGAATTTCCAGAAGTGAATAATAAAAAAGACAACATAAAGCCATTTACGCAACCAAATAGCCAGGTCAAAACGAACCTTTTATTAGGTGTTTGTGGAGGTATTGCAGCCTACAAGTCTGCTGATTTAGTAAGAAGATTACGTGAATTTGGCTTTGATGTTCGCGTCGTGATGACTGAGTCAGCCCAAGAGTTTATCACTCCCATGACGATGCAAGTGGTATCTGGATATCCTGTTCATGCAAATTTATTTGATTGTGAAGCAGAAGCCGCGATGGGACATATTGAACTGGCTAAATGGGCTGATATTGTTTTAATTGCACCAGCGACAGCAAATTGTATAGCAAAGTTAGCACACGGACTAGCAGATGATTTACTAACGACAATAGTATTAGCCACAAAGGCGCAGCTTGTCATAGCGCCAGCTATGAACCAACAGATGTGGGCTAATCAAGTCGTCAAAGAGAATGTTCAATTAATTAAGGCAAGAGCCGTTCATGTATTGGAGCCTGACTCAGGCGAACAAGCCTGTGGCGATATCGGGGCGGGTAGAATGCAAGAGCCACTGCAGATTGCACAATCAATTTATCAGAAATATATCGCTAATCATGTCGTGAATAAAATATCTGCTCATTCTTCAGAATTTGACTTGAGCAATAAGAAAATCGTCATCACCGCTGGTCCAACTCAAGAAGCAATCGATCCAGTGAGATATATATCCAATCATAGCTCTGGGAAAATGGGCTATGCTTTGGCGGAGGCAGCTGTAGAACGAGGTGCTCAAGTTGTTCTAGTTGCTGGCCCAGTTTCTTTAACTTTTAATCAAGATGCAAAATTAGTTAAGGTGAATTCTGCCGAGGAAATGTTATCGGCTGTCAAAGACAACTTAACTGAATGCGATGTTTTTATTGGTTGTGCGGCAATTGCTGATTATCGGCCGGTTGATATCGCACCACAAAAAATTAAAAAGAATAATGCTCAAATGCAACTCACCTTAATAAAAAATCCAGATATCTTAAAGTGGGTATCAGATAATAAGCCTGAAATTTTTGTTGTAGGGTTTGCTGCAGAAAGCGAAAAATTAAAAGAGTTTGCAAAGGGTAAACTTAAAAATAAAAACTTGGACATGATTTGTGCCAACGATATTAGTTTGCCTGATTTAGGGTTTAATAGTGAAAATAATTCTGTATTACTTTTGAATAAAAATGGTAAAGAAACTTTATTACCAACAATGCCAAAGAAAGAAATTGCAATAAAAATATTAGCCCAGATAACCGATGAAATAACGGTGAAGGATAATA
>JBMYPE010000222.1:0-4082 GCA_049600015.1 Kangiellaceae bacterium | reverse complement strand
GAAAAAGCCACTCGCAATACTCTAGATTTAAGTGCTATCCCCGTATTAAAAGAATTGACGCACTTACCTATCTTTGTTGACCCTTCTCATGCTGTAGGCAGACGAGAATTAGTATTACCTATGGCAAAAGCCGCCAAAGCGGCAGGTGCAGATGGAGTGATGATAGAGTTTCATCCAGATCCCAATAATGCACTGAGTGACGGACGTCAATCACTTGATTTTATTGACTTTACCAAGCTAATGGGAGAATTAAATGCGCTATAATCAACTGCGATTAGAATGACATTAACCAAGTAGTTGGCAATTTTCTAAGATAGTCACTTTTTCTTCACTATTTAATAGTGGTCTCATTTCTTCTAAAGCACTTAATCTAACATCAGATTCAGACCACTTATCCCAAGACTCAAAGTTATCCCAACTTGAAATGATGACAACATGGCAAGGATCGTCCTTAGATTGTAATAACTCACCAGCAATATAACCATCACTTGCATGAGCCTGCTTTCTCGCTTTCCGAATTAAAGTCAGATAATCAGTCAAACTTGCTTCATTGATATTTCGTTCAATAATAACTCGAATCATTGTTCTATTCTCACTCGGGATTATTTAGATTTGTTGATTATTTTATACTTGTGACCATTTAAAATACAGAATTAATGCTTGTCATTTAGTGTATCAATTAAATGATCTTCAAGGTCGACTCGGCTTGCAATAGCTTCACCTAAAACAGAGAGATCTTGATCGAAACCGGAAAGTGAACTCTCATTCTCTAATAATTTTTCAGAATACTTTTCATTAAAATTAACAACTATGTCAGTGGTTTTCGAAATTTTTGGATAAAGATCATTGAGTAAACGAATACTTCCCGGACCATTCTTTTCACAAATGTTAACGATCTGTTGATAAACCTCAAAATGCCCAGCAGAGACGTAATCAATAAGAATATCGCAAAAAGTGTTAATCTGTTTATTTTCAGGAAGTTTAGTTTCATTTCTATAGCCGGACAATTTGCAAAACAAAACTAACATTTGATTTCGTTCATTTAACCAATTAGAAACAGCAGTATTTTTACAAACTTGCATGCGAACACTGTTATCTGATTCTGACACGGAGTGTGCACCGGATTGATTATTGGACATTATTGAAAAACTCCATAAATACTCTATTTGTTATTTTTTCAGTTGCTATTTAAGATGATTAGTTTCAATAGAGTCATTTTTACCACAATATTGATTTTTATTCGATAAAAATAAATTCTATTCAAAGTAAATAGTTAACAAAATGTATCGGCTGATTAATTTGGATTAAAATAGATTATACTTCTAATTCTTGATTATTTTGATAAAAAATTTACATTTTGACGTGCCGTAAAGATAAACCTAAATAAAGTGTTGATATGAGTTTCAAATCAATGGAAAAGTCAAAACACAAAAATTTTAATAATCCCATATTGTTTGCAAAACAGTGGACAGTGAGAGGTATGACAGCAGCTTTAATAATATTAGCTGCATTACTTCCGGTGATTAGTGCTTTGTTAATTAATTTTTGGTTTGATGACACAATCAATTGGAATGAAGCAATGTTACAACTGGGAGTCGCTTGTATTACTCTTTCGTTAATCGCTTATCCGACTTTTTATTTACTCCAGTGGGAAGCATCACAAGACAAACGCTGGCATGCCACCAACCAAGACTTCATTCTATTGATGGAACAGTCAGTCGATATGGTTATTTTGAGTAATAAAGAAGGTGTAATAAAAGAGGTGAATCAAAAAGCCTGTGATATTTTGGGTTATTCTAAAAAAGAGCTATTAAAAATGTCGACACTCGATTTAGACGTCGATTGCCAGCTTTACAGAGATCCTAGATTAGAAAAATCAATTGATCAGGGCGAAACCATTTACTATGAAACAAACTTTAGACATAAAGATGGAAGTAAACTCCCCGTTGAAAGTCGTGCAAAATTGGCGAGTTGGCTAGGTAACGGATTCTATGTTCAGTTTATATCGGATATTTCACGACGACGACAAGCAGAAAAAGAACTATCTGATTCTCATGAAGAATTAGAGAAAAAAAGAAATCTTCTAGAAGCAAGAATCGCTGAGCATTCAAGCGAGATTAAAAAACAAAAGCATGGAAGAGAGCTCGCTGAACAACAATTTGATGCGATTCAAATTTATTTAGCTCGACTGATCGACTCCATGCCATCTGCCATTATCGCACTGGATCTTGAACAAAACATTCTACAATGGAATAAAGAGGCTGAAAGTATTACAGGGAAAAAAGCAGTTGATGTGATTGGTCAAAAAATAGAAAAAGCTTACCCTAAATTAGAAAGAGAAATTAGCAAAGCAAATTATAACCAGGGGCTTTTACAGCAACGTATCAATTTTCGTTTTAAACAGAAAATTGATTTAACGACTAAAATTCTTGAAGTTATGATCTATCCTATTTTTTCTGATCAACAAATTGAACAAAGCAAAGTGATTCGAATAGATGATGTGACAGAAAAACAACGTATAGATGAAACCTTAGTACAAACTGAAAAGATGTTGTCGCTGGGAGGTTTAGCGGCTGGCATGGCACACGAAATTAATAACCCACTTGGTGCAATCATGCAAAGCACTCAAAATATTAAAAGACGTTTGAGTGATGACTTAATGAGAAACCATGTGATTGCGGAAGATTCTGGCGTTGAGTTAGAAAAAATAATTAACTATGTTGAACAACAGCGAATTAATAGTTTTCTAGACGGGATATTGACATCCGGCAAAAGAGCGGCTGACATAGTGGGTGATATGCTTAGCTTTGCAAAACCCATTTCACCAGAGGCCACTCAAATAAATTTAATTGATGCGATTGATGCGGCGGTTAGATTATCAGCAAAAGATTACAATCAGAAAAAACAATTTGATTTCAGAAATATCGAAATTCGAAAAACCTATTCGCCAAACATTGGAAAAATATCAGCTCAAAAAAACCAGATTGAACAAGTATTTTTAAACTTATTGATCAATGCAGCACAAGCATTAGCCAATGACGCAATTGAAAATCAATCCCCTCTTATTGAAATTATTGTCAGGCGAGAAGGAAAAATGGCAGTCGTCGATATCATAGACAATGGGCCAGGCATGACTGAAGAAATTCGAAAGCGAGTTTTTGAACCTTTCTTTACTACAAAAGATGAAAAAACCGGTACGGGACTGGGACTTTCCGTTTCTTACTTTATTGTCACTGAGCAACTCGGTGGATTGCTATCGGTAGAATCTCAGCCTAATAAAGGGTGTCGTTTCACCATTCGGCTTCCTATCAAACAAGAAAGCAACGATCTAGATGACTCTCAAGACGAACAAATTGAATTGCCATTAACTTAATTGTTTATTAGGTTGATAGAAATTATACAAACGCCAAACAAGAAGCGCGAAAACGCCAACAAAAAAGAATAACAACCACATAGGCATAGAAAATCCTAACATCTTCCAGCTGATCTCAGCACATTCTCCAGAGCCTTTTAACACCACGTCTAGCACTTCCATAAAAGGAAGCATATCGACTAGATAATCTAAAGAAGGTCCACAAGCTGGCACCTCTCCAGGAGGCAAGCTTTGCAAATAAGCATGACGGGCGGAAATTGCACCACCAAGCATTACGCTAATAATCCCAGCCATATTATAAAAAACATTCCACTTACTCGCCGATAATGGATTATGAATACCTTGAATTAAAAACCATAAACCAAGTATAAACACGGCGACTCTTTGAAAGATACAAAGCGGACAAGGCTCCATTCCTTCAACATACTGAAAATAAAATGCCGTCACCAATAGCTGATAACACACAAAAGCCATGAACAGATTAAACGCGCGAGTTTCAAACATGAATACTTCCAAACAACTTAAGATTTCTAAAGAGATATTAACTTGTACAGATTTGAGTTTCTAGCGATCCAGGAAATTTTATTGATTCAATTGTAAGGAGTTGCTGTTCATATTAGGAATATATGAACTGCTCATCTAACCCATAGACATCGACGAACCGGCATCCATGCCTCATTACGGAATACCGTCCAATCCGTGGACATAA
>JBMYPE010000221.1:0-4102 GCA_049600015.1 Kangiellaceae bacterium | reverse complement strand
TCCTACTCCCTTATTTCACTTTAAAACGATATTGGTCTCTTGCAAAAAATACCTTTCCATTAATTCTAAATTTGAAACTATCCAAAATCACTTTATCTCCTGATTTCATTTGCTTCATCAATTCAAATAATTCACTTGGAAAAATATTGCCACTTTTAGGTGTTTTGAATGAATTGCTGACATTACCAGAAGTGGACGACAGGAGAGCAAATGAGCCTCGTGCTTTCATTATGGCCCCAACAAGAGAACTAGTCATTCAAATTTATGAAGATGCAAAAACCTTAGCCAAATATACTGATTTAAAATTAGCGGTTGCTTTTGGTGGCGCTGATTATGTCAAGCAGAAAGAAAAAATAGAGTCAGGTGTAGACGTCTTGATAGGTACTTCAGGTCGATTATTGGATTACTTTAAGCAAGGAGTTTACAGTTTTTATGCTTTGGATTGCGTGGTATTAGATGAAGCTGATCGTATGTTTGATTTGGGATTTATCGATGATATTCGTTATTTCTTTCGAAAAATGCCTAAACCGAGTGAAAGATTAAATATGTTATTTTCTGCCACCTTATCCAACAGAGTGAAGGAACTAGCATACGAACACATGAATTCGCCTACTCATATTCATGTAGAGCCAGATGAGGTGACCGCGGGTAAGATTGAAGAAACGCTTTTTTATCCATCCAATAAGGAAAAGTTACCACTTTTAATTGGATTAATGAGAAAACACGAGCCCACTAAAGCCATTGTTTTTTCGAATACAAAACGACAATCAGAAAATGTGTGGTTGTGCTTAAAAGCCAATGGTTACAAAGCAGGACTTCTCACTGGTGATGTCCCTCAAAAAAAACGGATGAGATTAATTGACGAATTAAAATCAGGTGAAATTGAAATATTAATAGCGACCGACGTGGCTGCGAGAGGGTTACATATTGATGCGGTAAGCCACGTGTTTAACTATGACTTGCCAGATGATGCGGAAGATTATGTGCATAGAATTGGTCGAACAGCCAGAGCTGGCGCCAGCGGCGAAGCGATTTCATTTGCTTGTGAAGATGCAGCATTTAATTTACCGGATATAGAAAAGTATATTGATCACGCAATTCCTACGGCGGATGTCACAGCAGAATTATTACCAGAAATTACAATGCCTGAGAAAAGACATTATCATAATCGAGCTCGTTCTAGCGGAAATAGAAACAACAATAGAAATAGCCGAAATAAAAATAATCGTGGTTCGCGGTATTGATTCTTAGCTAGAATAATATCCAAATTAAATTGAACACCAACACAAATAAAAGCCAAAATTCTAATATTGCTGAAACTCTGGTATTAGATGCAAAAGGTCTGCGATGCCCTGAGCCTGTGATGATGATACGCAAGTCAATCCGCTCGATGGAAGCAGGAGATGTATTGTTAGTGCTTGCGGATGATCCTTCTACCAAAAGAGATGTACCTTCATTTTGTGAGTTTATGGATCATCGTTTATTGGCTAAAGACGTTGATTCTTTGCCACTTAAATATTGGGTTCAAAAAGGAAAAATTTAAACATAGCTTTCAAACAGAACACTCTTAAATGAATTCTACAGAAAATATTCTTAAACATATTCATGCTCATAATAATGAGCACTCTAAATTGCCTCCAGTAGAAAACTGGAACCCTGAGTTTTGTGGAAACATGAATATGCAGATCAAGGCAAACGGCGAATGGTGGCATGAAGGCACGCCCATTGGTAGAAAAAAACTGTTTAAATTATTTTCTACCATTCTAAAAAAAGAGGAAGAGCAATATTTTTTAGTAACGCCAGTTGAAAAAATTGGCATTCAAGTAGAATGGCAGCCTTTTGTTATTATTGATTTCGAAATTATTGATATTGATGGCAAAAAGATTTTTCAGTTTGTAGATAATTGTGACAATTTAATTCAGTTAAACGCTGAACCTCAACTTAAACTTTCACCCTTTCAAAATGAAAGGCTACCTATTGTCAAAGTGAGGCGTAACTTATTCGCATCTTTCTCTAGGAGTTGTTACTACCGACTGATTGAATCTGCAGAGCTAAAAAAAGAAAATGATCAGACAATAATTAAAGTTAACTCCAATGGAATTGATTTTGTTTTGGGCGAAGTTGATGAAAATAGTCTTTAAAAAAATTCCCAAGTTAGCTGTTTATTTTTATCTAGTGGGTTTCTTTATTTTGATTGCCGCAATAGTGAATTTTTTTGCAAGTGCACCACTTCTATCAATTATAGCAACACAACAATTGTTTATAGCCGGTGCTATTATAGTTGCGATCGGTTCTGTTATTAATACCTTGCATCAATTTAAGAAATAAACTTGTTTGTCTTTTTCTAGCACCTGAAAAGTTACTCGCCCCAAACCGCAAACTCATTACCGCTTGGTTCAGTGAAATGAAATCGTCGCCCTCCAGGGAATTCAAAAATAGGCTTTATTATTTTACCTCCCAAAGATACCACTGAATTCAACGTTTCTTCTAACGCGTCACTGTAAATTACCAAAAGCGTACTTCCATTAGATGTTAAAGACTCCTGTGAGGACTTAAAAAAACCACCATCAATTCCCGCATTAGTAATAGCGCAATATTCAGGTCCATAATCTTGAAATTTCCAATCAAAAGCTTTTGCAAAAAAGAGCTTTGTCTTTGCCATATTTTTAGCGGGAAATTCTACATAATTAATTTTATGATGATTTGTCATTTATTTTTCTCCATTTTCATTGCTGCTAGCATTTATACCGCCGACATAACTTCTTTTAATTTCACAGATTTGTAATTGATACCATTGATACCAAGTCGATTTTCCTTGTTTTTGTACGGCTTGATGCTTTGAATTTGACTTCCAATGACTGATAGATTCTATTGAACTCCAATAAGAATTAGTAATTCCAACCCCTGTATTATCCCTCGCAGAATAAACTGCGATAAAGCCCGGTTGCTTAACCACTTCATTCATCATTTGTTCAGCTGCTTTTTCATATCCTTTGGTTTCGCTCGATAGTAATGAAATGAATGAGACGAGATACCTTGCTTGTGTGAGATCTTCTGGTTTTGCAGTAGTCATTTTAACCATCTTTTTGAGTATACTAATAATAATTTGCAAACTGGTTAGTCATTTACACCATGAAAATAAACTGAAAGTGGTTAAACCCTTTAATCGTCGTAGAGAATTTCTTGGCATGCTTTCTGCTTTTGCAATGAATAACAAATTTAATTTACACTATTTTAACTAACACCAAACTTAACAAAATGTTTAACAAAAGGAATACCTAATGAAAATCATCTTAAATGCAATCATATCAGTTTTAATGGCGTTTAGCTTATCGGCTTGTATTATCGTTGATAGAGACAATTGGCGAGATACAGACAGTGAGTGGAAAACGCGGCAAAAAGAGAATAAAAAAATAATTTCTCAGTTAGAACTTAACGATTCCAGAGAATCTATTGTATCTCAGCTAGGTGCACCAGATTTCTCAGAAGCTTTTTCAAAAGGGGATAAGAACTATCGAGTACTTTTTTATAGAACAAATCATGAGCATTCAGATGGGGAAACAACTAAAGATGAAACCACACCATTAGTCTTCCTAAATAATTCGCTAGTAGGATGGGGACAAGAGGCTTTGGAGCTTTCTCGATAAGTCGACTCAGCGCGCTTACGCGAATAAAGGACAATCGCTCACAAGTGTGCAATGTTATAACCACTTTTTTAGATACAGACAAAACAGATAAAATAGCGTCTTGGTTGAATAACAAGGATTGGTTATGTCGCTATCCATTATCTACACGCGAGCCGGTGTGGGCATAGAAGCCCCGCTGGTGACCGTTGAAACACATCTCTCTAACGGGCTACCCTCAATGAGTATTGTTGGGCTTCCAGAAGCTGCAGTTAAAGAAAGTAAAGACCGCGTTCGAAGCGCTTTGATTAATGCGAATTTCGAATTTCCAACTCGTAGAATAACAATTAATTTAGCCCCAGCAGATTTACCCAAAGATGGCGGGCGATTTGATTTACCAATTGCATTAGGTATTTTATCAGCGACTGGTCAACTTAATGTTGACGATATTCTTCAATACGAGTTTATGGGTGAGTTAG
>JBMYPE010000220.1:0-4112 GCA_049600015.1 Kangiellaceae bacterium | reverse complement strand
AACTAACTTGAAATTATTTTGTTTCCCGATATTGACCAGCTCTCGCAAAATTCTTGTTCCCACGCCTTCGCCGCGATAAGGCATTAAAACAGCAATCTTACTGATTCTGCCATTTGGATTTAATCTTGCACAAGCTATCACTCGTCTTTCTTTATTTCTAGCGACTAAGTGAATGCAGTTTT
This sequence comes from Kangiellaceae bacterium, assembly GCA_049600015.1. GTDB lineage: Bacteria > Pseudomonadota > Gammaproteobacteria > Enterobacterales > Kangiellaceae. Next base: position 3,930 of record JBMYPE010000220.1, on the reverse strand, counting down.
TATCCTCTATATCGCACAAAACATTTTCTTCAAAATGTCGCTCTACGATAAATACTTTGTGTCTGACCGAAAGTATTTCATTCGATGCTTCTTTCCACGTTACTCGGTGATAACTAAACTCCGAATGAATATCCCTGGATTCCTTGTTCCTTATTGTCGATTTGTTCTTTTCCATCGTATTTGATTTACCATAGATTTCGTCGATGTGTTTTCTTCAGCTTTTGTGTAAGTTGATATAACCTGTATTTATAAGATTAGTAAAAGAATCAGGAAAATCAACAAGATCCGATGAAAAATTAAACAATTTTATTGGGATTCGCTCATAACTAGCTAATTTTTGAATCGCTAATTGGCTTTTGTGATCAAATTTCCAGCTTTCGCCTTCAATACATAGCGTTAAGTGACTCTCTCGTTTATACCAATTAGCTTTAAGTTCTGGGTTGAGTGTAACAATTGACTCGGCATCTAATTCATCGACCGAAACATTATTAGATAATTGGACGATTCCGAGTTTTGAGAGACTTAACTGTTTGGCTAGTATAGATTGTATTAATCTTGGATTCTCTGCCAATGTTTGTAATTGCGTTTGTGCCCAGCTAATTAGTTCATCTTCAATTTGTGCTGATTCATTTGATTCGTGTCGATAGGGATCGGTAAAAAATGGATTGAGTCGGTAGTCATGACTGATGGCTTCCGCTAAAGAAACCAGCAAAAGATCAACTTGAGGACTTCTATAGCCAACCGAGTATCCCATGGATTCACCAATGGATACGCCCCAATGAGCGGTATTTGGGGGAATATAGAGTATGTCTCCAGGATGCATCACGATATCTATGACTGGTTCAAAAAGAGAAACTTGCGGTAAGTTGCATTCGGTTTCTACTTTTTTAGGGATATCACCCATTTTACCGACTCGCCATCTTCGACTACCTTCGGCTTGAACTAGAAATACGTCATAATTATCAACGTGAGGGCCAACACCGCCATTATCAGCTGCATAACTCACCATTAAATCATCGAATCGCCAGTTAGGGATAAAGTTAAATGCTTTTGCCAGCTCTTTAGTGATTGGCTCCCAGGAATCAATACTTTGAATTAAAAGTGTCCATTCACTTTCATTTAGATTGTTAAAGTTAGAACGCTCAAAAGGTCCATGTAGGAGATCCCAATTTTGAGACTCCACAGAACCTGAAATAATGCGAGACTCAATGTCGTTCTCCAATGCTAAGCCAGCCAACTGATCAGCAGTTAAAAAATCTAAAGACCCTTTGTATCCTTTAGGAATGTAGCAGGCGGACTTTTGCCAATGGGTTTTAAGAAACTTTTCAATATTTAACATGCTTAATTAGTCTCAGACATGGGGATAAGTCATTATACGGTATGATTTTATTAAATGATTATAGTCGGCTAACTTTTTACAAGTTAAGCTAATGGAGCGAACAGTTGTTAGCTGAAATAACTCTTTTAAAACAATGGGATAGATGGTTTTTGTTAAGGTCATACCAGATTACAAGAGCAAACAAGCGATAATAGCGCGCAATTATGAAGGTAAAAGTACAAGACCTTCCAAAACACGCATCAATTTGCAAAAGAATAGGAATAAACAATGAGTCGTACTGAAAGTTTTTCACGAGAAGAATTAATTGCCTGCGGTAATGGAGAATTAATTGGAAGTGCTTCAAATGGTCGAGCAATTGCACGATTACCACTACCTAATATGTTAATGATGGATCGTATTACAAAAATCTCAGATGAGGGCGGAGAATACGGTAAAGGCGTTATAATCGCTGAACTAGACATTACGCCTGACCTATGGTTTTTCGATTGCCATTTTAAAACTGATCCGGTGATGCCTGGTTGTTTGGGTGTGGATGCGATGTGGCAGCTAGCGGGATTTTACTTATCTTGGGATGGCAATGCCGGCAAAGGTAGAGCACTTGGTTCTGGTGAAATTAAGTTTTTCGGGCAAGTGTTACCAACGGCTAAAAAAGTAACTTACCGAATTGATGTACAAAGAATTATTAAACGTGGTTTAGCGATGATTATTGCCGATGGAAGCGTATCGGTTGACGGTAAAGAAATTTATACTGCCAAAAAGCTAAAAGTTGGTTTATTTGAGTCAACTGAAGATTTTTAGAGAATCTATTTTTTGAACAAATCTTGTGTAGTTTGAATTAAATTTAAAGAAATAACAAAATCTCAATATCAGAGGAAAAAAGATGAAACGTGTTGTTGTTACAGGTATGGGAATCGTTTCCTGTCTAGGGAATAATGCAGATGAAGTGACTCAATCATTAAAAGATGGAAAGTCTGGGATCACTTTTAACGAAAAGTATAAAGAGATTGGTCTACGGAGTCACGTGTGTGGTAGACCTGATATTAAAGTCGAAGATCACATTGATCGTAAAGTTCGTCGATTTATGGGAGATGCATCTGCCTATGCTTATATTTCTATGAGCCAAGCGATTGAAGACGCGGGTTTAGATGAGGATTTAGTTTCAAATATAAGAACTGGTTTAATTATGGGATCCGGCGGCGGCTCTCAAAAAGCCCAAGTTGAATCTGTAAATACCTGCTTGGCTAAAGGTGTGAAAAGAGTCGGCCCTTATGCTGTACCTAAAACTATGGCAAGTACAACATCTGCTTGTTTAGCGACACCTTTTAAAATTAAAGGGATCAACTATACGATTTCGTCAGCTTGTGCGACTAGCGCCCACTGTATTGGAAATGCCTATGAGCAAATTCAGATGGGTAAACAAGATATTATTTTTGCTGGTGGTGGCGAGGAAGAAGATTGGCGATTAACTTTGTTGTTTGACGCAATGGGAGCACTTTCTTCTAAATATAATGATACGCCAACAACAGCTTCACGACCTTACGATGCCACCAGAGATGGGTTTGTTATTTCTGGCGGCGGCGGTGCTTTAGTTTTAGAGGAATTAGAACATGCAAAAGCTCGTGGCGCAAAAATCTATGCGGAAATTATCGGTTACGGTGCGACCTCTGATGGTTATGATATGGTTGCACCATCTGGCGAAGGTGCGACTCGTTGTATGCAACAAGCGATGCATGGCATAGAAGATGATGTTGATTATGTTAATACTCACGGAACAAGTACACCTGTTGGTGACACCGCAGAATTAGGTGCGATTAAAGAAACCTTTGGAGACAAATTACCCAAAATGGGATCGACTAAGTCTTTAGCTGGTCATGCATTAGGTGCAACAGGCGTTCATGAAGCAATTTACAGCTTGCTAATGATGCAACACGGATTTATTGCAGGCTCAATCAATATTAATGAAATTGATCTGCAAGCCGCAGATCTACCAATTGTTAAAAAGACCGAAAGCACGCAAATCAACACATTTCTATCTAATAGCTTTGGTTTTGGTGGAACTAACGCTAGTTTATTATTTAGGCAGTACAGCCAATAGATTAGAGCGTGAATATTAAACTCTTTAATTGGGTCTTCTTCTGCTAATATTAGAAGAAGGCCTTTTCACAATTTAACTTTATGACGTCACCACGATTAAAGTTCACGCTATGCAGCACGCTTAGTTATTTATTTCTTATTTGTGTTCAATCGGTTTTTGCTCAAGTAACGATTAAACCGCCAGCCTCTAATTCAATTTCTCAAATTTCAGAAATTCCAGATACACTCATCATAAACTCTTCGAAATTAGAGTACTATCCCATTGAGTTTACTAAAATATTTGTAACCGAAGATGATGAACTCAGTCTTGATGACATTAATTTTATAGATAACAAATATTGGAAAAATTTAACACCTGATTTTGACTATAACGTTGATTCCGTTTATTGGCTAAAATTAAATTTAAAGTTAGATACAGCAGATAAGCAAGCACAAATATTAGAGTGGATTATTACACCAGGATTTTGGTTCAAGGCATCCATCTTCCTAAAAAACCA
>JBMYPE010000219.1:0-4116 GCA_049600015.1 Kangiellaceae bacterium | reverse complement strand
ACCCGTACCCCATGTAAACATAGCTCATTGATTAGTTTTTCCTAAAAAGATTATTTTCTTAGAAAACAAATGGAGGCAATTGCCTCCATTCTATTTCTTATGGCAATTTAAAGCTTAGCTTTCGCCACCAATGTCCGCACAAGATTTTGCAGGTATTGCTACAAATCCATGCCCTTTACATTCAGCATGTCCTTTACAAGCATTTTCAGCCGTCTTACAGTCATTGTGACCTTTACATACATTGATTCCGGAACAATGAACTAAATCCGCTACATCACCCTGCCATCTTACATCATCACTCAATTTACCACCAACATCAGCACAAGCTTTTGTCGGTGTAGAAACAAAACCATGCCCTTTACAAACCGCGTGCCCTGCACAAGCATTTTCTGCGGTTTTACAGTCGTTATGTCCTTTACATTGATTGACTCCGTAACAATGCGCCATTTCAACTGTATTTGTTGCAGCGACACTATTAGCTGCAGATGTTTGTGTGTTGTTTGATGTACAACCTGCTGCGGCAAGCGCTAAGGCTACACCAGTCGCTCCCATTAATTGATTTTTTAGCATGATAGTTCCTCTATATAATGTTAGATTAAGAACGATTATTCGTTCGCTAGTGATTAAAAGTAATTCTAGTATTAATTGATAAACAGAATAAAAAGATGGTGTATTCTGTTCCAAGCTGACGGGTAAAGATGATTTTAGTTACATTAATTTTAAAAAAATAAAAACCTACCATCACTGTAACTTTTTGTTCTCGCTCTGGTTTGTTTAGCAGCGGATCTAAACAAAGAACAATCTCAAATAAAATTAGTATCCGAATAATTATAAGAGGGAATAAGAATGTCTGTTCGTCAAATTTTTATCATTACATCCATCATTATTGTACCGGCAATATATGCCGCTAGTTTATTTTTTCCGCAAGTTTTATGGTTGTATATTTTAGTTTTACCCTTAGTTTTAATTGGCACTGTAGATGTATTACAAAATAGACATGCAATCCGCCGCCTCTATCCAATTGTCGGTCATTTTAGATATATGTTTGAGTCAATCAGACCTGAAATTCAACAGTACTTTGTTGAGTCGGATATCAATGGAACACCCGTTAGCAGAGAATTTCGATCATTAATTTATCAACGTGCAAAAGGTGCAAGAGACACCAGACCATTCGGTACAATATTTGATACTAACCGTGATGGTTATGAATGGGTTAATCATTCTTTAGCACCAAAAGATGCGCACAACTTTAATCCGCGCATCACTTTTGGTGGTCCAGATTGTAAGCAGCCGTATGAAGCATCCCCTTTTAATATTTCTGCAATGAGTTACGGCGCATTAAGTAAAAATGCCATTATGGCACTGAATAAAGGTGCAAAAATTGGAGGCTTCTCTCACAATACAGGTGAAGGCGGATTGAGTCCTTACCATTTGAAAAACGGCGGCGATATTATTTGGCAGATAGGTACTGGTTATTTTGGTTGCAGGACTGAAAACGGAAATTTCAACCCTGAACTATTCAAAGAAAAAGTTCAAAACGATGCGATTAAAATGATCGAGATTAAATTATCGCAAGGAGCAAAACCTGGACATGGTGGAATTTTACCTGCTGTTAAACTTACCGAAGAAATTTCAAAAATTAGACATGTTCCTATGGGACAGGATGTTGTTTCTCCAGCGGCGCATACTTCATTCTCCACCCCGGATGGATTACTGACTTTTGTAAAACAGTTAAGAGATTTATCTAACGGAAAGCCGGTTGGATTCAAGTTATGTATTGGTAGAAAAAAAGAGTTTTTATCTATTTGTAAAGCTATGCTGGAAACAGGAATTACACCTGATTTTATTACTGTTGACGGTGGTGAAGGTGGAACAGGTGCTGCGCCAACAGAAATGACAAATTCAGTAGGCTCGCCATTGCGAGACGCTTTAATTTTTGTGAATAGTGCATTAATTGGTTGTGGACTCAGAGATAAAATTAGAATCATTGCATCCGGAAAAGTATTTTCTGCATTCCATTTATTACGAATTATTGCGCTAGGTGCTGATACCGTTAATTCCGCTCGTGGAATGATGTTTGCGTTAGGCTGTATTCAATCGCGTTCATGTAATACCGATAAATGCCCCACGGGAATTGCAACACAAGATCCTTCTCGAAATAAAGCTTTGGTGGTAAGCGACAAAGCTCAACGCGTCGCAAATTTTCACAAAGAAACCGTCCACAATCTAGTTGAATTACTTGCAGCTGCCGGACTGGATGATTTATCTGAATTACGACCTGAACATATCAACCGCAGAGTCTCTGGCACTGTTGTTAAAACATATCGCGATCTTTATCCCAATATTGGTCTAAACTGTCTAAAAGATAACCAAAATATTCCTGAAGATTGGCTACAAGACTGGAAAGAGGCTGAAGTAAACGCTTGGTGATATTTGTGTTTTAACACTCTGCAGATCACCTTAATTATACCAATAGAATAAAGAGAGATTAAAAATGAAAGCATCCGACTTAATGGTAAAAGCATTAGAAAACGAAGGAGTAGAGTATATTTACGGAATTCCGGGTGAAGAAAATTTGGATTTCTTAAATTCCTTAAATGGCTCTTCCATTGAATTAGTTTTAACGCGACACGAGCAAGCTGCTGGTTTTATGGCGTCCACTTATGGTCGTTTAACTGGCAAACCTGGAGTTTGTTTATCTACCCTCGGTCCTGGCGCAACCAACTTTGTAACGGCCGCCGCTTATGCTCAGTTAGGAGCGATGCCTTTGGTTATGTTAGCGGGTCAAAAACCCATAAGAAAAAGTAAGCAAGGAAGATTTCAAATTGTTGATGTAGTTGGTTTGATGAAGCCAATTACAAAATATTCTGAGCAAGTAGTTGATGCTAATAATATTCCTTCCATGATTCGAGACTCTTTTAGAGTCGCCATTGAAGAGAGGCCGGGAGCCGTGTACGTTGAACTGCCAGAAGATATTGCAGAAGAACAGTCCGATACAGAAGTTTTTGATGTCGTTCATCACCGCAGACCGGACGCAGACGAACAAGCGATAATAGAAGCTCTCACTATGATAGAAGCGGCGGAAAGACCTTTGTTGTTAATTGGCGCAGGAGCAAATAGGAAAACCACCGGAGCAGCATTAGAGAAGTTTATCAATAAAACAGGAATTTATTTTTTCAATACGCAATTAGGCAAAGGCGTGGTAGATGAGAGGCACAAAAAATTTATCGGAACTGCAGCGTTATCCGATCATGACTTTTTGCATTGTGCGATTGAACGCGCAGATTTAATCATTAATGTGGGTCATGACGTCATAGAAAAACCACCATTTTTTATGGAAAAAGGTGGTAAAAAAGTAATTCATGTTAATTTTTTCGCTGCTCATGTTGATGATGTTTATTTTCCGCAGCTAAATGTTGTTGGAGATATTTCCACATCCATTACTAGAATGGCCGACATGATCAAGATTGATCCGAGTCGTGATTTTTCTTACTTTGAAAGAGTTAAAAATGAAGTTGAACATCATTTGTCAAAATATTTTGAAGATGATCGATTTCCTATGCTACCTCAACATTTAGTAAGCCTTTTAAGGGAAAAATTAGATCAAGAAGATATTGTCACTTTAGACAACGGAGTCTATAAAATATGGTTCTCTAGAAATTATAAATGCTACGCACCTAACACCCTATTACTAGATAACGCTCTCGCAACAATGGGTGCAGGATTACCTTCTGCAATGGCAGCCAAGCAACTTTATCCAAATAAAAAAGTAGTCTCTATTAATGGTGATGGCGGTTTTATGATGAATTCTCAAGAATTAGAAACCGCGGTAAGAATGGAGCTTGATCTAGTGGTCATCATTTTAAATGATAGTGCATACGGAATGATCAAATGGAAACAAGAAGGAATGGGGTTTGATAACTTTGGACTTGATTATAATAATCCAGATTTTGTGAAATATGCAGAAAGCTTTGGCGCAACTGGACACAGACCAACCAGTGCAAAAGAATTTAGTAGTATGTTAAATACGGCGCTAAACTCCAAAGGTGTACACTTAATCGATTTACCCATTGATTACTCACTTAATCATTCAATTTTGAATGTTCTCATCAAAGA
>JBMYPE010000218.1:0-4123 GCA_049600015.1 Kangiellaceae bacterium | reverse complement strand
GTTTCAAACATTGAATCTATTTGGTTTTGTAAAGCATCACCAAAATCAGATACAGGTTTTGCTTTTGTGCGTAAACGGGGATCTGGATATTCAAGAATTTTGAGTATAGGCATAATTTGGTATTTTAAGTTCAGTTTGGTGTTTTAGATTCAATTTCGCGAATTATGATTTGTGACGTAAGTTCTAGTAAAATACTAAGAATAACTGCTAAGATAATGATCATACTGGAAAAATTGTTTAGTTTATAGCCCAAATATGCTTGGAATTACCGAGAATTTTGAACTATTTTAAGCTAGAATGAGTTATACACTAAAAATCTTGAACACATATTTAAAGATTGCAAAGGAATATCAAAATGAAAAAGCTAATTACTGGACTTTTAGCAACTGCTTTTAGTTTAACTATTTGCTTCACTCATGCGGCAGAAGGTGACTCAAATTTTAGGGACGATCATCCGGAGTTTCATGTGGTTCAGCCTGGTGACACTCTTTGGGATATTTCGCAATCATTTTTAAAATCTCCTTGGTTGTGGCCAGAAATTTGGTACGTCAACGAGCAAGTTGGCAACCCCCACTTAATTTTCCCTGGCGATGTCCTGTCTTTAGTTTACATAGATGGAAAACCAAGAATTACTAAATCAAACAAACTGCCCAATGGCGTGATTAAATTAACCCCTCAAGCAAGAGAATTAACGGCAGACCAAGCAATCACAACGATTCCATTAGACGCGATTTTACCTTTTTTGACTTCTGCAAGAGTACTAACTGAGCAAGAGTTAAATGATGCCCCTTATATTGTCGGAAATGATAGTGGGCGGTTACTAGCTGGTGCAGATCACAAAGTATATGTTCGAGGTGTTGAAGAACAAACGGAAGAGAAGTATTCATTCTTTAGAAAGGGTGATACCTACATCGATCCACAAACTGAAGAAGTTTTAGGGGTTGAAGCGATTCATCTAGGTGAAGGTTTAAAATTACAGTCTGGCGATCCAGCAGTGATGAGAGTTAAGAAATCCGTTGAAGAGCTAAGAAAAGGTGATCGAGCTTGGCCAACCAATGATGAACAAATTAGACCGGTTTATTTCCCCAGAGCGCCTAAAAACTTTGAAGGTGGACAATTAATTTCTGTTTATAGTGGAGTAGAGCAAATTGGTCAATTTAATGTGGTTGTCATCAACAGGGGCGACCGTGACGGAATGGAAGTTGGTCATGTATTAGATATATACCAAAGAGGGGAAGTTATTTACGATGATATTGCAACTAAGCGAGGCAAAAATAGTGAAGATGCAAGTATTTGGGATAAGTTAAGCAACTCAGATGAAATGGTAAAACTACCTGATGAAAAAGCGGGCCGCCTTATGATTTTTAGAACCTTTGAAAAGGTAAGCTTAGGTCTAGTGCTAAAAGCGTCACGTTCTATTCATATATTAGATAATGTGAAAACACCTCAATAGCTCCATCCTTTTCGAGGATATAATTGAAGTGAGCGCTCATCACGGATTAGATGACAACCAACTTAGAAAACTATTTGCGATTAAAAAAATTAAGGGAGTAGGCGATGTCAACGCTCTTAAGCTATTTAATCACTTTCAATCAGCCGAGGCAGTTTTTGCTGCTAGCGATGACCAACTAAAACAAATTGGTTTAAAAGCATCCTCTCTAGAATCCATTAGAAATATGGATTTTTATCAATTTGATAGTACTTTTAGATGGCTTGAACATTCGAATAGTTCTGTCATCCCTATAAACTCGACTTACTACCCACCACTTTTATTACAAACCGCGACACCTCCTTTATATCTATTTACGATTGGAAATTATGAGCTCTTACTTAACCCACAAATTGCAGTAGTCGGTAGTCGCTCACCAACACCCGTTGGGTCCAATAACACCCATCAATTTTGTAAAGAACTTATTAATCAAGGTCTTGCGATTACGAGTGGTTTAGCTCAAGGTGTAGATGGTGACGCTCATAGAGCGGCATTGGAATGCGGAGGTTATACTATCGCTGTAAGCGGTACAGGTTTAAAAACAGTGTTTCCCGCTCCGCACAAAAACCTTGCACATGAAATTGCAAATAGGGGACTACTCATTTCAGAAAATCTACCTGATCAAGGGGTGGTGGCAGGGTGTTTTCCAAGAAGAAATAGAATTATTGCAGGCTTGAGTTTGGGTACTTTAGTAGTGGAAGCAGCCGAAAAAAGCGGCTCTCTCATCACTGCAAAAATAGCTATGGATGAATCAAGAGAAGTTTTTGCAATACCCGGATCAATACATAACCCACTAGCGAAAGGTTGCCACGCGCTCATCAAACAAGGCGCAAAGCTGGTTGAAAAAGTAGAAGATATCATGGAAGAGCTTCCTGCTATCGCTGGTGCACAAAAAATAGCTACAACCACTGAAACTAGACCAGCACTCAATGTGGAATCTGCAGAATTTCTTAAATTTATTGACTATGAAATCACCAGTCTTGACACAATTTTAAATCGAAGCCAATTAAGCATAGAATCTGTTACAAATAAACTGTTATTATTAGAGTTAGATGGTTGGATAATCAATAGTGCTGGTGGCTACACTCGCTTGTAGCAACTCAATCACTAATTTACTTTAGATTAATTAATTCCGCTTTTTAGGTGCCTGAATGAAAACACATGTGATGGATGTTCTTCAGTATTTATATGAACGTTTTCAAGACGACGAGTTTGTCCCTTTGGAAGAAAACCAATCCATTATCAAAGAGCTAGAAAAAGTCGGTTTTAAACTAAATGAGATTGATTCCGCACTTAATTGGTTAGATGGGCTTGTGGACGCAAGTTCAGATAATTTCGCACCCTTTAGTTCAAATTCGAACAATATTAGAGTGTTTCATCCACATGAACTATCCAGTTTTTCGACAGAAGCTAGAGGATTTCTTTATTTTCTAGAACAGGCTGGAGTTTTAGATAGCCATAGCCGTGAAGCAGTTATTGATCGCGTGTTAGCTTTAAACTTATCCGCTCATATTGATTTAGACGAATTAAAGTGGGTGGTGAGCATGGTGTTATTTAATCTGCCAGATAGGGAAGAAGCCGCCATCTGGTTAGAAAATATTGACGCTTGTTTTCATTAAAAATTTTAACTATAAAAACCTTTACCTTTTTAGTAAATTTGCTGGTGAATGCTGATCAGTTAACGCTTCAACACTTTGATCCCAATCAACTTCAGTAGATAGCCTTTCTATTAAATAAGGCAAGTTGACATTATACTTTTCTAATTTGCTTGATAACTCATTTGAATAAGTTGGTCGCTGATCAAACTTCTCACAATTACATGCAAAAATTACTCTGTTGCCTTTGGTGGGAGAATGTAAAATTTGCAGTTGATTAAAGACCTTTTGATAGGTTACCGATTCATAGTTATAAAGTTCACTGCTACTAAAAGTGTTAGCAGAAAGTAACCCATCAGGGCTTAATAATTTTTTAACTTCTTGTAAAAACTCTAAGGTTAATAAATGCTCCGGAATATATTCTCCATTAAAAGCATCTAAAATAATCCAATCATAAGTTTGATTTTTGCTAATGGCTCGCTTTATAAAAATTCGTCCATCTTGTACTGAAGTTTTGATTCTTTCGTTTTCTTTATATTTAAAATACTTTTTTGCGATAGAAACAACAGCAGGATCAATTTCTACAGATGTTATCACTGTGTTTGGAAGTACCTTTTCAAAAGTCTGAGGTAGTACACCACCACCCAACCCTATTACCAAAATATTTTTTGGATTAGGGTTAAAGGCCAAACCAGATAAAACAGAATGAGCATACTCGAAAACTAATTCATCTGGTTTAACCATATTAATACAAGCTTGATTGGAGATTTTTTTTCGACGGGTTTCAAAACGCATACAGCGTATATCATCTTTTTCCGTCACAATCACATTGCGGTAGAGAGAGCGCTCGCGATGCAACTCTTTAGCAAAAGAAGCATTACAAAAAATAATTAAAAACATGAAAAGAAAAATCCACGTCTGGTTAGTTTTTACCATTTTTTTCTCCCAAAGCAATCAAGTTCGCCAGCACACCAGCTAGAAACATTATCGTAAAGACCAACCAAAAAATTTGATCTATTTCCAACCACAAGACCAAATA
>JBMYPE010000217.1:0-4137 GCA_049600015.1 Kangiellaceae bacterium | reverse complement strand
GAAATGTGGGTTAGAGCTAGAATCTTGCTAGGATCTTAGGTTTAATTAGAGTAAAATCACCGGTTCAAATTTTCACTCTCTCCAGCGGAAAGAGAAGAAAGGCAAGTAGTTGTTATTATATTGTAAAGTAAGGGTAATAAAATGTTGAAAAAAATTATATTTGTATTAGTTTCTATTGGGTTATCAGTTTCAGGAATTAATGCGGCGGAGTTAAAAATAGGAATCGTTGATTTTCAAAAAGTTTTTGCTGGCGCTCCTCAAAGAACTATCATAGTGGACAAAATTAAAAAGCAATTTGAAGATAAAAGCAACGAGCTAAAAGTATTAGGTGAGCAAATTGAGAAGAAACAAGCAGACGCACAAAAAAATGCAGTGACTATGACTCAAGAACAAAAAATCACTACTCAGCGTGAATTGCAAGAAATGGCGACTAAAGCACAAACCATGCAAAAAAACCTGCAAGAAGATTTCCAAAGAGCTCAACAAGCAGAAGGTCAAAAATTGCAGGTTAAAATTAACCAAACGATTGACAAAATAGCAAAAGCAGAGAAATTTGACTTAATATTAAGAAGTGAGACAGTCGCTTTTCAAACTGGAACATTAGATATTACAAACAAAGTCATCACTGTTTTAAGTAATCCTGCTGGATAGAAATAACACTTTTAAAATATAGATAGCTTTATCGTTTAACCAATGGATAGAAAATCGATGCTAACTTTAGCAAAAATCGCCAAAAAAATAGGTGGTGAGATTGTTGGAAATAGCGAACATTTGGTTGCTAAGATCTCGTCATTAGATAAAGCTACTAGCTCAGAGATTTCATTTTTGAGTAATCCTAAGTTTGAATCGGAGTTGGGCACAACACAAGCTGGTTGTGTCCTAGTTTCAAAAGCCTTTTTTAATCAAAGCCTTAACAATTCTAAGCTCTCGACTAATTACATTCTTTGCGACGATCCTTACTTGGCATTTGCACTAGTTGGGCAACTCTTTGATACAACCCCTAAACCAGCGAAGGGTGTTAGCGAAAGCGCATATATTTCTCCATCCGCTCAATTAGGACGCAACGTTTCTCTTGGGTCGGGTTGCTCCATAGGTGATAGAGTGATTATTGGTGATAACGTGTCAATAGGAGCGAATTCTGTCATTGGACAAGATGTAAGTGTTGGGGCTAATAGCATTGTTTATTCGCTGGTCAGTATTTACCCTAATACAACGATAGGTGAAAACTGCATTTTCCATTCAAGTTGTGTGATCGGCAGCGATGGATTTGGCTATGCCAATAGACAGGGCGAATGGGAAAAAATACCTCAAACAGGAGGCGTTGTGATCGGAAATAAGGTTGAAGTAGGCGCTAATGCGTGTATAGATCGTGGCGCAATTGAAAACACTATTATTGGTGATGGCGTAAAAATCGACAATTTGTGTCATATAGCGCATAATGTTGAAGTGGGTGAAAATACTGCAATGGCAGCTTTCACTGGTATTGCAGGTAGTTCCAAAATTGGAAAAAATTGCACTTTCAGCGGACGCTCTTCAATCATTGGACATTTGAATATAGCTGATAAGACGCATTTGACTGCGGGTACTTTGGTTAATAAATCCAATAGTGAAGCAGGTATTTTTTCATCAGGAACTGGCGCTCAAGAAAACAAACAATGGCGCAAAAATGTTGCAAGATTTAAACAGCTTGATGAGTTAGCTAAACGAGTTAAACTGCTAGAAAAAAAACTACTGGATAAATAATTAAATCAGAATGTTGCACGAATCTTCTGTACTAAATCCACACTCAATCGGGACAGAAAATAAGAGATAATAGAAAAATGAGCGAACAAAATAATCAAATGTCCACATTAGATATTCACGAAGTGATGAGGCATTTACCGCATAGGTATCCTTTTTTGTTAGTTGATCGTGTAACTGATTATAAAGTTGGTGAATACCTTTATGCGCTCAAGAATATTACCTACAATGAACCATGTTTTACAGGACATTTCCCTAATCGACCGGTGATGCCCGGAGTTCTAATTTTAGAAGCTCTCGCACAAGCCACAGGGATTTTAGCCTTCAAGACATTAGATGAATTACCTGACGACAATTCGCTTTATTATTTTGTAGGAATTGATAAAGCAAGATTTAAAAAACCGGTTGAGCCCGGCGATCAAGTCGAGTTGAAAGTTAAGTTATTAAAAAGAAAACGTCTAATGTGGAAGTTTGATGCGGAAGCGCTAGTTGATGGAAAGGTCGTTTGCTCTGCGGAATTAATGTGCTCTAAGCAAAACATTAACTAGGTAATTAAAATGACGTCTAGTTTAATTCATCCTTCAGCGGTCATTCACCCAAAAGCTCAATTGGCAGACAATGTGAGGGTTGGCCCGTTTTCTGTGATTGAAGAAAATGTGAGTATCGATGAAGGAACAATTGTAGGCCCGCATGTCGTCATTAATGGGCATACCAAAATTGGTAAAAATAATCAGTTTTACCAGTTCTCTTCCATTGGTGAAGCTAACCAAGATAAAAAATATAACGGCGAACCAACTCTAACTGAAATTGGTGATGATAATGTTGTTCGAGAATCTTGCACCATTCACCGCGGAACTACTCAAGACAAACAGATTACCAAAATAGGTTCGAATAACCTATTGATGGCTTATACGCATATTGCTCATGACTGTATGCTAGGTGATAATATAATTATCGCCAATAGTTCCAATATTGCTGGACATGTTCATATAGATGACTGGGCAATTTTAGGTGGGTTTTCAGGAATTCATCAGTTTTGTCGTATTGGTGCACACGCTTTTCTCGGCATAAGAAGTCACGTTACACAAGACATACTTCCTTTTGTTTTATTTGCGGAGGGTGCACCTCGCTCAATTAACGTTGAGGGAATTAAACGACGAGGCTTTACGGCTGAAGAAATTAGTTTGTTGAAAAAAGCCTATCGAATGATTTTCCGTCAAGGATTAAAAATTGAAGAGGCTGTTAAAGCCGTTAATCAATTAGATTCAAATTCACCATCCTTAAAGCTTGTTACAGAATTCATAGAAAAATCTGAACGTGGCATTTCGCGATAGTATTCCATCTATAACTAGTCAATCTAGCATAGCTTTATGCTGATCTATATCGTTGCAGGAGAAGCATCTGGAGACATATTGGGCTCCGGATTGATGGCAACTTTGAAAGTACGTTTTCCCAATGTTAAATTTAAGGGTATTGGTGGCCCCTTAATGCAAGCACAAGGATTAGATTGTTACTACCCATTTGATCGTCTGTCTGTAATGGGGATACTGCCAATTTTAAAGCGATATTTCGAATTATTGAGAATGAGAAAACGCTTGAGAGATCAAATTATAAAAGAGAATGCCAATTGTTTTATTGGAATTGATGCCCCCGTTTTTAATACTGACCTTGAGTATCAATTGACGCAAAATAATATGACTTGCGTTCATTACGTTAGCCCGTCTGTTTGGGCGTGGCGAGAAAATAGAATATTTAAAATTGTAAAAAGCGTCAAGTTAATGGTTTGCCTTTTTCCTTTTGAATTGCCTATCTATGAAAAACACAAGTTACCGGCAGTATGTGTAGGACACCCGTTAGCTGATGACATTCCATTAGAACCAGATGTGTTACAGGCACGCAAAAAATTGGGTTTACATCAGAGTGAAAAATACTTAGCCATTTTGCCAGGTAGTAGAGGAAGTGAAACTAAATTTTTAATTGAACCATTTATAGAAACCGCGAAAGTATTAAGAAATAAATATCCAACACTCAATTTTATAATTCCATATGCTAATCATAAAAGACGTCAGCAAATTGAAAATTACCTTAGTCAAAACAAACTTAATTTTGAAATAAAGTTGATTGACGGTCAATCGCGCGATGTGATGTTGGCTTCTAATATTATTTTATTAGCATCTGGTACGGCTACACTCGAAGCCATGTTGCTTAAAAAACCGATGGTTGTTGCTTATAAAGTCTCCAGGTTTAGTTATTTTATTTATAGTCGATTATTGAAAATCAAAAACTTTGCATTGCCAAATTTACTTCAACAACAAATAGGTAACTCAACAACTAAACAACTTGTAAAAGAATTTATGCAAGATGATTGTACTGTTGAAAATTTATCAAATGCAATTG
>JBMYPE010000216.1:0-4158 GCA_049600015.1 Kangiellaceae bacterium | reverse complement strand
CTCCATTGAATTTACTGTGTATTTAACGGCTGCGTCAAACTCCGCAAATTCATCTTCAGGAGCTTGACCACGAAAATATACACACCAAGAATCGTTTACTTTACGAATTTGATGGCAATTTTCATAGATATGAATTTCTGTAGAATCATCTATACCAGAGTACACAACCAAAAGTTCATCATTCCTAACGGTCGTAAATAATCCCTTTTTATCAAACAGCTCGACAGCTTCTTTCATATTCATAATGATGTATAACGCCTAATTGTGTTGCGCGTTTTTCGCGTCAACCACCTATTTCTTGTTAGAGTACTTTTTGATTTCCTCTCTGATTTCATCACATACTTCTACCAAGTAATTTATCTTACCTTTCAGCTCGGGAAATTCCTTATACAGAAAGTTGCCTAAGCCATAAAAAGAACGAGAGTACTTTTTCCCTTCTAGAGCAAAGGAAACATTATGGCTCGAAATGCCGTCAACTGTTAGTTCATACGACTCTTTTAAAGCCACTAAATTATGCATTAGTTGATCTGTTTTTTTTAAATCTCTAGGAAGTTTAAATACCGCGCTAGGTTCTCGTTCATCGTCCTTTGGAGAGAACCAGCTAGCTTCAACTTTCCAATAGTCTCCCTTATTTTGAGCAGTGAACTTAATTAGTTCTTCTGTAAATCCGTCTAAATACGATATCTTCATTGTTACTCTAACGCTTATTGAATGCAGCAAACCTCGTTAAACTGGTTGTTTTTCTGCACTAAAAATTATTATTGATTAAAATCAACAGTTTACAGGCTCTATAGAAAACCTCAAGAATATTAAATGAGTCTAGACTCACTTAATATTCCATCTTTAAATTAATAAAGCAATAAAAATCAATTAGTTAGCGTTAAAAGTTTGCGACCTAATACGCTAACAAGCTTTTTGTTGTATGAAAAATGTACAGTTTTAGTTGTGTGATTCTGACTATTCGTTTCGAATGTTGTTCCAAATTTACAAACCCAAATACATCGCCACTTCATCAATAAAAACGCAATAGATAAAAATGGGTAAAGGCAGCGCTATTAAAGTGGCTACTAAGTGATTTTTAAAACTCACGCCAGATAAGGCTAATCCGTAATTTAACAAAGGTAGTGTTTGGAATACACTTCTTAAAATAAATATGCTTTTAATCGGTTTTTCATCTAATTGATGAAATACTTTATTCGCCCAACTATGCTTAAAGTTTCTTAATATGTCTCCCCCAAGTAATCTAATAACTACAAAAGAAATAACACACGAAATAATTGCTGCGGCATAAGTTACCATGCCGCCTTGAAACTTACCTAAGGTAACCACCGCCGCGACTAAAAAAAGTAACCCAGGGATTTGAATAAAATTACCTAGTGCAAAAAGTAACACAAATAGAATAAATCCCGTGACAGAGTTTTGCTGGATCGTTTGTTTGATGTTATCAAGGCTAAAATCATCTCTTAGGTTAAGCAGTTCCGCTGAGGTGAACAAAAGGATAAAAAATACGAGTAAGTAAACGAATTTCCAATATTTGCTTTCTAAGCTCATTTGCATACTATTTGATTTTATTATTATTAATGTAATTGAGTATAATAGACCAAATGGTGATTGTAACCTTAAGACCAGTATTTTCTCTGATATGATAATGATTATGAATCACTCAGATGTCATTTAACAAGTTGTCATTAAATCACTTTTTCAAACCTCTCATTTGGGCGTGTAATAGGTTAATACATAGACGGATTACGTAACATGCAGTTAAAAACAAAACTTAAAAACTACTATTTTACCGCGATATTTAGCGTCATTTTTGCTGTTATAGGATTTGGATACAATGCATGGCGAATGGAAGTAACGGAAGATAACAATAATATTCGTACTGCCGCTTTTGAGGTGCTCATTGTTTTAGCAGAGTTCGAGCAAATTCTTTACGCCGCCCATTACGATCAAAATACTGTAGAAGGAAGCCCTAGATTGGGATGGGTTAAAATCGGGCTAGCTTCTGACTTGAGTGCGCTAATTAGTATAGAGGTAGAAGATGAAATGGGAAAGCTGTCTGAATTATGGGCAATCTCTTGGACAGAAATAGAGAGCGAAACAAAAGTGGTCAATACATTAGTTGATTCTGTCACTTCTGTCAGAATGAAAATTAAAGAGACGCTAAAAAAACTAGAGTAGTTCTTTCACAAGCATTCAATTAAATGACTCAATTTATAATTCTCAACTAAATTCTCGCACCAATAAAAGATATATCAAAATGAAAATAGCCAATACACAAAGACTAAGTTTTGCATTAATGACCAGAGATGATGCAGATTTTATGTATAAACTCAATCTAAACCCCGAAGTAATGCGGTATATCAATGGTGGGGTCCCGAGCACAAAAGATGATATTAAAAATGTTCAAATTCCGCGTATGGAAAGTTATGTGAATGAAGAAAAAGGATGGGGATTGTGGATAGTCTCAAGAATAGATAATGCTGAGCAAATTGGTTTTGTGTTGGTGAGGCCAATGCAGTTTTTTACTGATTCACCCGAATACAAAAACATAGAGCTTGGCTGGCGATTTACTCAAGAATCTTGGGGGAATGGTTACGCCACCGAAGCGGCAGAAAATATTAAACAAGCGCTGATAAAAAAAGGCAATATTGAAAAATTTACAGCCATTGCTATGGAAGATAATTTGGCTTCCATTCAAATTATGAAAAAGCTTGGATTGAAGTATGTTAAAACAGATATCCATAAAGATCCTTTAGGTGATGAAGAAGTTGTATTTTATGAACTGTCGGTTAAGTAATAAAAATGCAAAGTCTTTTTAAGAGTGCAAAAGATTGTTTTTTAACTGCTGATCCTGAATTAAAAGTTGAACAGACATTTGAGCTAACATCTAATTGGCAATCGGGTAACTTGTCTTGGGATAAAGATGAATCAATTGAACTATGTGATCAACCCGGTCGTTTAGACAAACCAAAAATTGTATTGCCTAAAGATTTAGGGAGACGAAAAATTGGTTCTGAGGAAGGACGTGCTGCACTAATTCACGCGCTCGCACATATTGAACTGACAGCAGTCAATCTTGCTTGGGATGCCATTTATAGATACCGTGATATGCCTAAAGCGTTTTATGACGATTGGGCACAATGTGCAAAAGAAGAAGCCACTCATTTTACCATGCTGCAAACTAGACTACGCGAAATGGGATATGATTATGGTAGTTTTCCCGCACACAATGAACTTTGGAAAATGGCCATAGAAACCAAAGAAGATGTGAGTGATAGAATGGCCGTTGTTCATCGAGTGTTTGAAGCAAGAGCTTTGGATGTTGTGCCAGGAACCATAAAAAGATTTGATAATCTAGGTGATCAATTTATGGTAAAAACCTTGAACCTGATTTGCGATGAAGAAGTAGGGCATGTAAGTTCCGCTGCTCGCTGGTTTAGGTATCGCTGTGATCGTGAAGAAAAGAATTCTGATGAAGAGTTTTTTCGATTATTAAAAAAATATATGCGAGCTCCACCCAAAGGACCGTTTGATCGCGTAGTTCGTTTACAGGCTGGTTTTTCTAGTGACGAACTAGATTTTTTGGAAAAAAACTCAGCCTTTAAAAATTGGGAATAGTGTTAATAAAATTGTTGGATTGGCTATTGTAATTTAACCCAAATTGCAAAAACCGATTATCCAACAAATACTGATTCCTATTTGTACAAAAAATAACGCAAATCGAATATAAACGGCAATGAGTGATGTTGAAATAATGTGAACCGTTGATTGCAAGATGCGAGCATAAGCTAGGTACATTGCAAATTCTTCAGTAACCATCGTATTACCAGTCGCCAAAGCTGCAAGCATTAATCCACCTGCAATAGGAAAAAATTCATAACAGTTAGCGTGAGCTCGACACAGTCTTGCTGAAAAAGGCGAAACATCCGCGCCTGTTGGACTAAAGCTATTGGCTGCTTTTTTACCAGCCAATGTTAAATAACTACGAAATAAACCAAGTATTAATAATATAGATAAAAACCAGGCGATATAAAGAATAAGTGCTGATAATGTGTTGCTCATTGAAACTTCTCCTGCTGTAATTTTTGTTGTGCATTTGTTAAACACATCGTGCTGATAATACCACAATATCAGCATTTTAATTTGGCGCTAAAA
>JBMYPE010000215.1:0-4190 GCA_049600015.1 Kangiellaceae bacterium | reverse complement strand
GAAAGCCCATTTTTTAAAAATGTGAGAATATGGAAAAATAATAAAGTTGAAAATTTCTTAATCATGTCCTCAATCGGCACTTATAACTGAAGGTTTAATGGTATTAATTAAAATCAATGGGGTCAGTGTACCTCATCTAGCAACTTCGTTTTATATTTTACTCTGCCCCCCATTTATTTTGGTTGATTTATTTTCAGCGGCTAACTCATTTTTTACACTCAACCTTGTTCTAGATCAAAAAATGGAATTTGAGACAGCCTAAAATAAGGAACCTGATTATTTTATCTGTTGCTATAATATACTAAGAAATTGTTGCAGTTAGACCGACTATAAAAATAAATACGTCACGATCTTTCGGGATCGAGTGAAAATTATCACTAAAAGCTAGACGATAGACATTCAACAGGAAGAAAAGAATTAAATGAATCAATTTTTACGAACGGTTAAGGATGCACTAAGAGATTTAATGCCAATCGTTTTGGTTGTCGCTTTTTTTCAACTTGTCGTTTTACAACAGCCCTTTCCTGAACCTAGCAAAATACTCATTGGCCTTGTTGCTGTCGTGGTTGGTTTAGCGTTATTCATTCAAGGTTTAGAGCTAAGCTTATTTCCGCTTGGTGAAAGTATGGCTGGCGCCCTTATGCGTAAAGGTAATCTCTATTGGCTATTATTTTTCGCATTTGCTTTAGGTTTTGGCACAACGGTCGCTGAGCCAGCGTTAATCGCCGTGTCTAATGAGGCGGCTCGAATTACTGCCGCTGCGGGAGTGATCGAAAACACGCCTGACACTCAGTCAGACTATGCGGTTGGACTACGTATGACTGTTGCGGTTTCAGTAGGAGTATCTTTAGTGGTTGGCGTTATTCGTATTTTAAAGGGCTGGCCGATCCACTACATCATTATTGGTGGCTATTTGGTTATAGTGGCACTCACCCAATTTGCGCCCAAAGAGATTATTGGGGTTGCTTATGATAGTGGCGGAGTTACCACCTCAACCATTACCGTTCCTTTAGTGACGGCCTTAGGTATTGGTTTATCAACTGTGGTAAAAGGAAGAAACCCAATGATTGACGGGTTTGGCTTAATTGCTTTCGCGAGCTTATTTCCGATTGCGTTTGTATTGCTCTACGGCATGGTGGTTTAGTATGAAAATTGTAATTCGAAATTATTTTGAGAAGGGGTAGCAATGCAAGAGTTATTAAATACCATCTTCGTTACTTTTGTTTCTACCATTCGAGATATTGCTCCTATAGCTATCCTTTTGGTCTTTTTTCAATTGGTGGTATTAAGAGAAAGAATCGCTAATTTAAAACGAATTTTGATAGGTTTTGTTTATGTGGTCTCAGGGTTAGCTTTATTTCTGATCGGTTTAGATCAGGCGCTTTTTCCAATTGGGGAGATAATGGCTACCCAGCTCACCGATCCTGCCTTTATTACTGGTACAACAGAAAAAACAGCATTCGCAGAAAGTGAGGCCTCAATCCAAGTCATCGAATGGTGGCAATATTATTGGGTTTATATTTTTGCGTTCGCGATTGGTTTTTCAACAACTGTAGCTGAACCATCGTTAATTGCTGTCTCGATGAAAGCTAATGAGGCTTCTGGTGGTGCGTTAAATCCTTGGGGACTTAGAATTGCTGTGGCTTTTGGAGTTGCAATTAGTATTGCTTTAGGGGCTTTTCGAATCATCACTGGTACCTCCCTTGCCTATTACATGATGGTGGGTTATCTGTTAGTGATGATTCAAACAATTTTTGCACCAAAAATGATTGTACCATTGGCCTACGATAGTGGTGGCGTGACAACCTCAACGGTTACTGTTCCGCTAGTCACCGCGTTAGGGCTTGGACTTGCGAGTACAGTCCCAGGAAGAAGTCCGCTTATTGACGGTTTTGGATTGATCGCACTCGCAAGTCTTTTTCCGATGATTACTGTAATGGCGTATGCGCAGTTATCACGTTTTAAAGGCACAGAATAATTTAACTAAACTAAATTTGTTGTAAGAAAAAAGTTCATTAATGTTGGAGTTAGTATTATGAAATTCAAATTAGTCATCGCGATGGTCTCGGATGATCGAACCGATAAAGTCATTGATAAAGCTCGAGAAATGGGTGCCACCGGCGCGACGGTTATCACCAGCGCAAAGGGCGAAGGCATGAAGCCTGCTAAAACATTTTTTGGCTTAACCTTGGAAGGTCAAGTTGATGTTGTATTATTTATTGTCGAAGAACACTTGAGCCGTGCGATATTAGAAGGTATTGCAAAAGAGGGCGAGTTTGGCAGTAAAAAAGGTGCCGGTGTCGTTTTCCAGTTAGACATCGAAGATGCCATTGGCCTTGATTCACAGTTTAAAGCAATCAAAGAAGAAATAGAGGAACAGTTATGAATGAAATTAAATATATCGCGGTGAGCGAAGTAATGAAACCTAAAATTGGAATTGTTGATGGGTTGGTAACTGTCGCAGAAGCTATGGATAAAATGCGCGAAGAAAAAAATGGTTCGCTGATTGTAGATAAAAGAGACGATCATGATGAATATGGATTGATTTCCATTGGCGACATTTCTGAAAAGGTTATAGTCCCGGACAATGCACCCGAACGAATGAGTGCTTATCAAATTATGACTAAGCCAGTGTTAAGTGTCGAGTCGGATATGAACATTCGCTATGCCATTCGCTTACTTTCGCGATTTAAAATTTCACGTGCTTTAGTATTAGATTGCGGAAAAGCCGTTGGTATTGTTTCTCTTAGAGATATGGTGTTGCGATATCACGAGTAAGTAATTTTAAATAGTTAAGAGGAGATTAAATCAACATCTTTAAAATAAGTTTTTCTCCTCTAAATGCCCCTTTAAAAAACTCTGTGTGAATGTCATTTTCAAACCTAGTTCACTCGGTGTTCTTCAATTTCAATCACAAATCGATTGATTAGACCCCATTGATACCATAACAAGATTGTCCTTTTGTATGTTGCAAGCATCGACCACTTTTCAAATTTAAGTGCAATAACTGAAACTGACTTACATTGAAATTATATCTACTGTATCCTACAGCCAACGACTAATCTACTTTTTCATTTATTCCTTTAGAGATTTTCATGGCAATTAAACACTGTATTATCAATAAGTTAAGTAAAATCAACGCCAATGAGCCCGCTAACCTTGAAACAAAGAAAGAAGAGTTAATTCCAGAAGATGCGGTTGCGTCTTTATTCATTCAACTCAAACAAAACCTTCAAAAAAGCGCCACTCGACAGTACGGCTGTTTTGACTCTGCTCAAACGGATAACCCATTACCGGCTTTAATTTCTAAACGAAATAATGACGAATTAAGCTTTGTTTCCATGAGTCATAAAATATCAGAGCATTTGAAGCTTGCTAGTGATGAATCTGATGAGCTATTTACCAGCCATTTATTATTTGTTGTAGAAGAGTTAATGGAACAAGAATTTTTGTATATTTTTTGGATTTTTCATAGTGACGCAAATTACATTGATGGCGAATTAGAAGTCGGAACTTTGACTTATATAGATACAGCTAAACAAACATTTGTATTAAAACTTGATATCGCACAATGGCAAGTAGAAAACTGGCAACAATATTTAACACTGCAAATGAGCAGAGGAAATAAAAATTTATCTCATGCTTTCACTCATGCAAGTGGTTTTGTTTCTAGTGTGAATTTACAAAACCAAACCAATGAGTTTTTAGAAATTGTGGATCAATATGCTGACAGTCTGGACAAAAAAGAATCCAATAATACTAAACATGCCATCGTTAATTATTGCGTTGAACAAGACATGCAAGGAAACGTTGTAAACTTTGAATCTTTGTCCGAAGTATTAGATGAAAAAGAACCTAAGAAATTCTCTAATTTTGTAAAAGAGAATCAAGAAAAACCTCTAGAAGAAATTTACGCCCATAGAAACAGTCTAAAAAAATATGTGCGTTTTTACGGAAGAGAAAAAGATCTTAGTATTAGCTTTTCATCCGATCAAATGGGAGAGAACATCAGTTTTGATCCTGAAACCGGTAGCTTAACATTTAAACAAGTTCCAAAATCATTACAAGCTCAACTAGCCAAATTTTTAAAAAAACAAACTGAGTGATTTTTTGATGGTAAAAATAAAAAAGAGATAACAATAGTTATCTCTTTTTTTTTCCTTTCTAAAAACAGACAGTTTTACAAACTA
>JBMYPE010000214.1:0-4204 GCA_049600015.1 Kangiellaceae bacterium | reverse complement strand
TAAAAATATTGAGACCTTTATTTTCCATTGCTCCCATATTAAAATCACTCACAGCAACAATCATATAACGATCTAAATCATATTCTCTGCCAAACTTTTCTTCGTCCCATTTCATCGAATTAATTAAACTCTGCATAGCAAAATTACATTGATCGAGTTTTCCTTTATCTACGAATATTTGTAGCAATACATCTCGACCAGAAGCGGTGACAAAGTTTTCTTCTAAACAATCTAAATCGCCTGCAACCAATGCGAATAAATAACTAGGTTTAGGAAAGGGATCATGCCACTTTACAAAATGACGACCATTGCTGGTATTACCTTTTTCGATCGGATTGCCATTTGATAATAAAAGTGGGTATTTTTTCTTATCTCCTTCCACTCTTACAAAGAACTCAGACATCACATCGGGTCGATCTAGGTAATAAGTTATTTTTCGAAAACCTTCCGCTTCGCACTGAGTACAAAATTTTTGATTGGAGGTGTATAAACCTTCTAAAGAGGTATTTTTTTGTGGAAAAATTTTGGCTTTGG
The DNA here is from genome assembly GCA_049600015.1 of Kangiellaceae bacterium. Taxonomy (GTDB): domain Bacteria; phylum Pseudomonadota; class Gammaproteobacteria; order Enterobacterales; family Kangiellaceae. The sequence continues at coordinate 3,670 of JBMYPE010000214.1, read as the reverse complement.
TTTTAAGTGTGAATTGTTCAGACACTTTATGAATGCTCAAACCTTCAGGGTGGGCAGAGTAACACTCGGTTGTTAACCTTTGTCCGTTAATAGATAACTCGATTAATTCGATTTCAATGCCATTAAGTTCCAATGACTCAAATTTATTTAATCGATCATTTGGATTTCTATAAACCTCAAGCTCAGTCTCAACTATGACATGATCATCATGGAGTTGAAAATCGAGATTTGTTTGTTTAATGAGATATTGACTGGGTTGATAGTCTTTTCTGTATTTTGGTTTGATGTCAACAATTTGCTCAGGTAATTGAGTGTTCTCAGACATTTATAGCTACTTATTAATCATTAAAGTTTATATAGACAAGTGTAGCAATGCTTTCGACTAAATGACAGATGATTAAATTGCATTAAACGTCAAATTTATTTAGAAAAGAAGAAGAACGAATGTTATTTAATGTTTAACTTTAAGGTGACGCTTTACCTTCAATAACTTACAGTCAAAATCTTAATAATCTGGTAAGACCACGAATATACAAATGGTTACTAAATGCTGTTAATTGTAGTAAAAATAAGTTTAAAAAACGCGAAATGAAGCTAAATTGCTATACAACAAGACGCTAAATACGTATCATGCGCTCAAATCTTCTTTCGCCTAATTTGATCTTAATTTTAATGTTATATGACCGCGAAAGAACTAAGGTGATATCATAAGAAAGTTACCATTTTTATCACAGAGACTGAGTTAAGTTACGTGTTGCGTAAGAGGAGAATTGGTTTTGACTACAGTGGCTAGATTTGAAGTTAAATATTTGCAGTATATGGATGAAAAAGGCACATTTATTAGTAATGATGTTCCGCCAGCATTTGCTAGAGATTTAGATAACTTAATTTCTTTATATCGAGATATGAATAAAATTAGATTACTCGATCAAAAAGCTTACGCATTGCAAAGAACTGGAAAAATGGGAACTTATCCAGCAGCGACGGGACAAGAGGCCATTGGAGTTGGATTTGCTTCTGCAATGACGGCGGATGATGTGTTAGTGCCTTATTACCGAGGTCAAGCTTCCATGGTTCAACATGGCGTGTTGATGGAAGAAGTATTGCTTTATTGGGGTGGTTATGAAAGTGGTTGCAATTATAAAGTGGCCAAACAAGATTTTCCAATTGCGGTTCCAATTGCTACTCAATCCTTACACGCAACAGGGGTTGCTAAAGCTATGCAAATGCGCGGAGAAAAACGCTGTGTATTTACCGAAATTGGTGAAGGTGGAACATCGCAGGGCGATTTTTATGAAGCGCTTAATGTGGCGGGTATTTGGAATCTTGGAGTTGTGTTTATTATTAACAATAATCAATGGGCAATTTCTGTACCGAGTGAAATTCAAACAAATTGTGAAACTTATGCACAAAAAGCAATTGGTGCTGGCATAGACTGCATTCAAGTTGATGGAAATGATGTGATCGCTGTTAAAGCAGCATCCGACAAAGCCGCAGAAAAAGCTCGCAATGGTGGTGGCCCAACCGTTATTGAATGTATTAGTTTAAGATTATGTGATCATACTACGGCGGATGATGCAACACGATATAGACCAGACGGAGAGTTAGATGAAGGTTGGGAAAAAGAACCCATCTTGCGTCTAAGAAAATATTTAGAAAGTAAAAATGTTTGGGGCAAGGCAGAAGAAGAATCCATGCTGGCAGAATTAGCAACAGAAGTACAAACAGCTGTTGATAATTATTTAAATACGCCGGTTGATCCACCAGAAGCCATGTTTGATCATTTGTATGCGGAATTACCAGAAAGAACTGCCGCTCAAAGAGAGTTAGCGATTGAGCGAGGTGCGAAATAATGAGTACGAATACTACAAAGACGATTACTTTAATAGAAGCGGTCAACCTCGCTATTGCCCATGAAATGGAAAAAGATAAAGAGGTGGTTGTTTTTGGTGAAGATGTTGGGATTAATGGTGGTGTTTTCAGAGCAACTGATGGTTTACAGGAAAAATTTGGTAAAGAAAGAGTCATTGATACTCCTTTAGCAGAAGCGATGATAGCGGGTGTTGCGATTGGTATGGCAGCGCAAGGCATGAAACCCATTGCAGAAATTCAATTTATGGGATTTATCTTTCCTGCGGCGGATCACATCATTTCTCATTGCGCTAGAATGAGAAATAGAACGCGAGGGCGTTTAACTCTTCCGATGGTGATTAGAGCTCCTTTTGGAGGCGGTATTCATGCACCAGAAAATCATTCTGAAAGTACCGAGGCAATTTTCGCTCATATTCCGGGCTTAAAAGTAGTGATGCCTTCCAATCCTTCTCGAGCGTACGGTTTAATGTTGGCTGCCATCAGAGACCCTGATCCGGTCATATTCCTTGAACCCAAGCGAGTTTATCGAATAGAAAAACATGAAATTGAAGACAATGGTGAAGAATATCCATTAGGAATGTGTTTTGTGGATCGTGAGGGAACTGACATAACTTTGGTTAGTTGGGGAGCGATGTTACATGAAACCAAACAAGCCGCAGAAAAATTGGCCAAAGAAGGGATCAGCGCAGAAGTAATCGACGTTGCGACAGTGAGTCCTCTTGATATTGATACCATATTAGAATCAGTTGAAAAAACTGGCAGACTTTGTATTGTTCAAGAAGCGCCAAAAGCTGGTGCTCTCGGTTCTGAAATTGCCGCTGAAGTGGCTGAAAAGTGTCTGACCAGTTTATTAGCACCGATTGGCCGAGTTTCCGGTTACGACATTGTCATACCCTATTACCGCTTAGAAAAACAATACATGCCAAAAATAGAGTATATTATTGAAGAAGCGAAACGAATTGTGGAGTACAAATGAGAACTTTTGAATTACCCGATTTAGGGGAAGGTTTACCCGATGCAGAAATTGTTCGCTGGTTAGTTAAAGAAGGCGACATGGTAGCTTTAGATCAGCCAATGGTTGAAATGGAAACAGCGAAAGCTGTTGTAGAAGTGCCATCACCTTATAAGGGTGTAATCAGTAAGCTTTGCGGCGAAGAAGGCGAAGTGATAAATGTTGGCGCTGTTTTAGTGGAGTTTGACGGTGAACAAGGTGTTTCTCAATCGCAACCACAACAGTCTGACACTAACACTGAAAATGATAGTGTAATGAAAACAGAAAACTCTACTGCTGAAGCTATCTCGAGTGCTGGTTCAGAAAGTATGCAAATATTTAAATTACCTGATTTGGGTGAAGGGCTGCCTGATGCAGAAATCGTTCGCTGGTTGGTAAAAGAAGGAGATGATTTAACACTTGATCAACCCATGGTTGAGATGGAGACAGCAAAAGCGGTGGTCGAAGTACCATCGCCGTTTACTGCAAAAGTAGCAAAATTACATGGTCAAGCTGGTGATGTGATTGAAGTTGGTGCTGTGTTGGTTAGTTTTGGTTCTGGAACTGTTCAACCCGCGTCAAGTAATGTATCAGAAGCAAAAGAAGCAGCGGCTGATGCAGCAACGGTGGTAGGAGCTGTTCAAGTTGGTAATCAAGTGGTTTCTGAATCGGCCAATGCGGTGATTAAAGCTTTAGCTAAAAAATTAAAAGTTGATTTAAGTCAAGTTACTGGCACCGGAAAAAATGGAGTAATTTCTCAAGCGGATGTTAAGCAAGCTAAAAAAGAGGGTAAATTAATTGGAGCAA
>JBMYPE010000213.1:0-4228 GCA_049600015.1 Kangiellaceae bacterium | reverse complement strand
GGAGTTAAAGTTAGCTAAAAACGAAGAATATTTTTATTTACTGAAAAGTGCTATTATCGAATCTAACTAAATAACAGTTAAAAGGTTGGAGATGCAGTTAATAGTAGGTAAAAGTAGAATCATTAAATTGTTAAGACTCGCTCAAATATTATTAGTAATCTCACTAAGTCTTTTTACATCGAATGTTGTGGCTGAAAATAAAAAATTAGGCAAGAATATGACTGATAAAGAGAGTTTGTTAAATGATTCGCTAGTTTCAATAATAAAATCTGTTGTTCAAGCAGAATACAAAACTCCCATTTCTCAATTTGAAATTACTAAGGTGGAGAAAAAAAATTGGCCTAGTTCTGCACTTGGTTGTGCTAAAGCAAACATACGTTATATGCAAATGATCACACCAGGTTACTTAGTATTCGTAAAAGCAAATAACAAGTTACATCAAGTGCATACCAGTGATAAACACGCAGTTTTATGTGATCAAAATAACATTGATAATTTAAATAGCGACTCTAGCAAAAAAATAGACAAATCAACATTAAAGCGTGTTAAAGCTATTCAGTTATCAAGAGCGATGCTACTTACGACAAAAGAGATTGACGCAAAACATATAAGATTAAAAAGTGTGAGCAATGCGTCTATCGAACAATTTGGTGCTAGTTGTCAAAGTGGCTACTCAGGTAAAAACAAAGGTTATAAAGTCGTGTTATCTCATAAAAATACTGAGATAGCATATTTTAGCGATGGAGTTGAAGTCGTTCAATGCGCTAGTCATACTAAAATCTAGCGCAGTCATAAGAAGATTTCATTCAGTTGTAAAATAATTAATTTTACTGATTATCCAAAAACTTTTCTGCATCAAGCGCAGCCATACACCCGGCGCCTGCGGATGTAATAGCTTGTTTATAAACCTGATCCGCCACATCACCAGCCGCATAAACACCTTCAACACTCGTCGCGGTAGCGTTGCCTTGAATTCCACTTTGTACATCAATATAACCATTACTCATTTTTAATTGACCATCAAATATTCCGGTATTGGGTTTATGACCGATTGCGATGAAAACGCCATCTACTGTTAAGTCTGATAGTGAATCATCTTTTGTGCTTTTTATTTTTATGCCCATAACTCCCATATTATCGCCGACAACTTCTTCCAAAGTATTATCCCAATGAATGGTGATGTTGCCATTTTCAGCTTTTTCCATAATATGATCTTGCAAGATTTTTTCACTTCTTAGTGAGTCGCGGCGATGAACCAAATGTACTTCCGAAGCGATGTTTGAAAGGTAAAGCGCTTCTTCTACCGCCGTATTACCTCCACCGATTACGGCCACTGGTTTATTTCGGTAAAAGAATCCGTCACAAGTTGCGCAAGCAGAAACACCTTTACCTTTAAATGCTTCTTCAGACTCCAAACCGAGGTACATTGCTGTAGCACCGGTAGCAATGATTAGCGCATCAGCTGTATATACTCCCTGATCGCCAGTTAGGACAAATGGGCGTTTGCTTAAATCTGTGGTATGAATATGATCAAAGATTATTTCAGTGCCAAACCTTAGCGCATGTTTTTCCATTCGTTCCATTAGTTCTGGCCCTTGTACACCCTCATTGTCTCCCGGCCAATTATCAACATCAGTAGTGGTAGTTAATTGTCCGCCTTTTTCCATTCCTGTGATGATGACTGGATTTAAATTAGCCCTTGCACCATAAACAGCTGCTGAATATCCTGCTGGACCGGAACCTAAAATGAGTAGTTTGCAATGGCGAGAATTAGTGTCTGACTGAGTCATTAAGTGCCTCAAAAAGTGGGTAAGAATAATATGGATCGGATTTTAGATTTTATTAGACGGATTAACAAGACAAATACCGGAAATATTCGCCTCCAATCTTCAATTCTGCTAGAATGCGCGCCTTAATTTTCGGGGCGGATTAGATAGTTTATTTTGTTTGCTTGATTGGTGAAGTGTTTTTTAATGTTAAAGCAAGAATTTCAATTTGATTTACCTGAGCATTTGATTGCTTATGCGCCATGCGAAAAAAGAACCGATAGTCGCTTGTTGGTGATCAATCCACATGAAGAATCGATTCACCACCATAAATTTAACGAGTTAGTTGCGTTTTTAAACCCCGAAGATTGTTTGATTTTCAACAATACCAAAGTGATACCAGCACGATTATTTGGTAAAAGAGTGTCCGGTGGAAAAGTTGAAGTTTTAATTGAGCGAGTATTAGGTGAAAAAACATTAGATGACGTTAAGGCTGATAAATCCAGCCAGCATCAATGTTTGGCTCAAGTGAGAGCTAGTAATTCTCCAAAAGTAGGGACACTCATTGTTATAGCAGAAGATTTTTGCTTGGAGGTTGTAGGGCGTCAAAATAGCTTTTATGTTTTACAGAATAGAAGCAATGATGACTTGATGATGTTAATTGAGAAATATGGCGATATGCCTTTACCTCCTTACATTCAAAGAAAGGCAGAGCGGGAAGATAAAGAACGATATCAAACGGTATATGCGACAGAAAAAGGAGCGGTAGCCGCACCAACAGCAGGGCTTCATTTCGATGAAAACCTGCTAAACAAGATAAAAGATAAAGGCATCAAGCATGATTTTGTAACGCTTCATGTTGGCGCGGGAACATTTTTGCCGTTGCGCGTTGACAAGGTAGAAGAGCATCAAATGCATTCAGAGTGGTTCAACGTACCCGCATCTGTAGTCGAACTAGTTTCTAATACTAAGGCGGCTGGCGGGCGAGTCATTGCTGTTGGGACAACCTCTGTCAGATGTTTGGAGTCGGCATCTCTGAGTGGTGAACTGAAAGCGGTTAGCGGTGAAACAGATATATTCATTTACCCAGGTTATGAGTTTAAGTCTGTAGACGGGCTAATCACAAATTTTCATTTATCTGAATCAACCTTGATGATGTTAGTCAGTACTTTCGCGGGAAAACAATTTATTAAAAAGGCGTATCAATCAGCAATAGAAAACGAATATCGCTTTTTTAGTTATGGTGATTCCATGTTTATTGAAAACAGAATTTAATTTTATGAAATTTAAGTTATTAAAAAAACAAGGTAAAGCCAGACGAGGTCAATTAGAGTTTGATCGTGGCACTATTGAAACACCTGCCTTTATGCCAGTTGGAACCTATGGCACTGTCAAAGGAATGTCACCAGAAAGAGTAAAAGACACTGGTGCAGAGATATTGCTAGGAAATACTTTCCACTTAATGCTAAGGCCCGGCACAGAAATCATAAAAATGCACGGCGATCTTCATGATTTTATGAATTGGCAAGGACCAATCTTAACTGATTCAGGTGGCTTTCAAGTTTTTAGTTTGGGCGAGTTAAGAAAAATAACAGAAGAGGGCGTAACTTTCCGTTCACCAGTGAACGGCGATAAAGTTTTCTTAGGACCTGAAGAATCAATGCAAGTACAAAAAGATTTAGGATCGGATATCGTGATGATATTTGATGAGTGTACTCCCTATCCAGCGACTTTTGAGGAAGCGGAAACTTCAATGCAGTTGAGCTTACGTTGGGCTGAGCGTTCCAAAACCGCACATGGAGATAGCTCATCGGCACTATTTGGAATCGTGCAAGGTGGAATGTATCCAGAGTTACGCGATATATCACTAGATGGACTAAATAAAATAGGTTTTGATGGCTACGCTATTGGTGGTTTGTCAGTGGGTGAAAGTAAAGAAGAAATGACAATGATACTGGATCACTTAGCTTATAAAATGCCAGAAGACAAACCAAGATATTTGATGGGTGTAGGAAAACCGGAGGATCTAGTTGAGTCAGTTAGGCGCGGCATAGACATGTTTGATTGCGTTATGCCTACTAGAAATGCGCGTAATGGACATCTTTTTACCTCTACTGGCATTGTAAGATTACGTAATAGCCCCAATAAAAAGGATTCTGGGCCGGTTGATGAGAATTGCGGTTGTTATACTTGTCGAAACTATAGCCGCGCTTATTTACATCATTTAGATAAATGTGGGGAGATGTTTGGAGCAGAGCTAGCAACCATTCATAATTTGCACTACTACCAAGATTTAATGAAAGGATTGCGAGATAGTTTAGAAACAGGTACATTCGACGAGTTTGTTCAAGAATTTTATGAAGCTAGAGGTTCGGAAGTGCCAGCTATAGAGGCGAACTAGTGCGATCCCATTTAGAAGAATAATGATTAAAATAAATTTACAAAGATAATTAAAGAGGAAA
>JBMYPE010000212.1:0-4247 GCA_049600015.1 Kangiellaceae bacterium | reverse complement strand
ATTATCAGCGAGTTTACCAGTTTCGTCTTTTGCGTTTATATTTAAACGCTGAGTTAAATCACCATCACCTTTTGATATTCTCTCTAAACCATTAGTGACTTTCACAATAGGTGTCGAAATTAGTCGAGACAAGTAAACGGCACCTGAAGAAAAAAGTAATACTAAAATGATACTGAGAAATATTATTCTCGATGTCATTTCATTTGCGGAAGCCAAGACTTCACTCGCTTTTAACAAGCCAACGAACTTCCAGCCTAAATGTGAAGATGTATAAACGTTTGCAAAATAAGACTCTCCATTAATATCTAATTCAACTTGGCCAGAACTAATATCAGCTAAAGGTTTAAACAAGCCTTGTTGTGCCTCCGTAAAACTGACAAAGTTATTCTCCGCATTTTTAGGATCTACTAAAATGGTACCGCTATCTTCTATTAACATTAAATAACCTGACTCGCCTAATTTGATTTTTTTAACTATTTCAGACAAACCGCCAAGACTTACGTCCATGCCGATTACACCAAGATTTGTCCCCTGTGAATCTTGGAAGGCTTTAACGGTTGAGATGATCACTGCATCGTCACTTGCAAAATAGTAGGCTTGCGTTCGTTTAATTTCACCATTCTCAGTAATGCCTGTTTGGTACCAAGGCCTAATTCTGGGATCATAACTTTTGCCAATTTTCCCATTTGGCCATTGAAGGTAACCTGCTTGTTCGTTGCCAAGATAAATATAGGCAATGCCATCATGGGAATCGCCAAAATCTGTGAAAAGTTGATACAGCTCTTTTTCGACTGAGCTATTTTGTAAAGGTGTCATCAATACTGAATCATTATTACTTGTGTATGTGGCTAATTTAGATTTGCCTGCGATTACTTTCTTATGGCGGGAAAGATACTTTACGTTCTTCTCTATTTCTAAGAAAAACAAATGGATGGCATTATCTATTTGAGAAACCTCTCGTTCAATAGAAGTTTGAGTACTCTGCAAGGTCTGCTGTTGAATTTTGCTAATTAGTAGAAGCGAAATTATTAGAATTGGAAGCGTGATCGAGGCGACAAATCCTATTATTAATTTGTGTGATATTAGCAAAATTTGTTTTATCTCAAAATATGGATATATTTGAGTATAGGAAAGACATGATATTTTTGCAAAATAGAGGTTGGATCTATATAAATTGGTCTATTGAACTTATTAAAGCGGTCAATCTAGTTGTTTTAATCAGCAAGATAAGTCTTGAGTGATTGTCTGGAATAGAGAAGTGTTTTTTTGGTCTTATTGAAGCAAATATTGAATTCCAACACCTTTTTCATCAGTCCAAGCTATCCTAGCCTGAATAATGGGGGCATCCGCAAGCCCCTCGTCTGACTGAACGGTCACCAAGGAACCAACAGAAAGTTCAGCTAGCTGCAAGTCTTTAACGTAAATGCCACCTTCTGAAAAATCACTGGTTACTACATTACGAGTGCAAAAAGTTTCAGTGGTGACTTTTACTTTCACATTAATGGGTAGTCGTTGTTCACTGCGTCTATTAGATGTACTCATGTCTGCTTTTGATTATAAATTAAATGGCTCATATCAATTGTAGATGTTGTTTATTTAATGCCTTCAACAGTTTTACATTATAGACCATTTTTAAATTGATTTTCAAAATGAGAATTGTTAAAGAAAATTACCGCTCTCGCGATTTTCACCACAATAAAAAAAGAACTCGTATTATATTTGGTTATGAATTGAGCGGATATGACAAAGATCGAAAAATTAACAAGACGAATTATCATTTAATTTTCAATTTATGAAACTAGATGTTTCAAATAGGAGAATAAGAAATACTAATTTACATTCTAAAACTCTAAAACATATCTTTTAGCCGATAATCAAGTTGTAAGACAAAGAAAGTAATTCCAGACTTTTTGTTTTACGAAATAAATTTTCCGGTCTGCATCTATTATTTTGGAGAAACATTATGAAAAAATTAGTAATCGCTAGCGCTCTATGTTTATCAAGTGTTGCCTTGTCTGGAGTCGCTTCTGCGTCTCAACAAGTAACTTATTCGACTGATGAATATTGCTCTTTACAATCAAATTTTAATAAATCACAACATCAAAAATTATATCTAAAAGCTTATGCAAAGAAGCTAGGAGCAAAGCCAAGTAAAAGTTTTTGCAAAGAATTAAGGTTAGAAAAGTTCGCGACACTTCCAAAAGCTGATAAAAGTTGGGACTATAGTTTTAATAAACCTTATGCTGGTTCGGTAAGACGACTATCGAATTCTGTCATTAAAAAATTAAGACTAAAAAAATTACAAGCTAAGGATGTGTTGGCGAGTAGGTAAATTGTGTCTCAATTATTTTATGGTAATAAAAAGTAGGATTGTTTTGCTTTGATTTCAACTTTCCGCATTCAATCTTACTTTTAAACGATTTAGTTAAGAAGTCCTTTTTCAATCGCCAATAAAACTGCGCGGGTTCGATCTCGAACGCCTAGTTTAGAAAGTAAATTTGAAACATGATTTTTGATTGTACCTTCCGATTTATGTAAAGCTTCGGAAATTTCTTTATTAGAACACCCACTAGCCATTAGGCCTAGCACTTCTCTTTCTTTGGGAGTCAGAGGTTCAATACTGGTTGGCACTTCAAATTTTGAATCCCTATCGTTATTGATTTCTATTCCTTGCAAAAGTCGTTCTGTTAATGCAGGTTGTATCAATTTTTTACCTGAATGAACTATCTCTATCGCTTCAATTAATCTACCTAAAGAAACATCTTTTAGTAAATATCCTTTCGCGCCCGACTGTATGCCCTCTAGAATAAATTGATGATCATCAAAGGTCGTTAAAATAATGCACGGTATGTGAATGTTTCTATCACGAAGCAAATTTAAAGTTTCGATTCCATTCATTATCGGCATAGAAAGATCTAGCAAAATGACATCGGGCGTATTGTCCTTGATTTTATTTAGAAGTTCACTACCATCATTCGCTTCCCCAACCACCTTAACTTTATCGGATAAGTTGAGCAATGCTTTTATGCCTTCACGTACTAGCATTTGATCATCAACTAATAAAATTTTGATTGGTATTGATTGACCGTTCTTCATTTTGATTCAACCGGAATGTGAATAAGAATGTTAAAGTGACCGGAGTCTAAACTGAATTCAACGCTACCATTAAGCAAATTGATTCTTTCTTCCATTCCCGTGAGACCATGCCCTTTTATAGGGAGTTTTTCACAATGACCGTTGTCGGTGAAATTAACAACCAATTGATTGTTGTTTTTATTAATGGATAATTTAAATAGCGTGGCTTGCGAGTGTTTTAAACAATTAGTAATTGCTTCTTGTATACAACTTAAAAGTTGTTCAACAATCTCTATGTCATCTAGTTCAAATTCATACTGTAAATCTACTTTAAACTCTAACTTAGGTACCGCGGACATCATTTTATCAAGCATGAATTTAAAATTAAGCGATTGATTTTCTCTCAAACTAGTGACGGCTTCTCTGACATCACTCATCAATAACTTAGCTAGTGCACGGCACTGTGAAATGTTTTCTTTCGCTTGTCCTTCGCTTGTATGTTCAGCAACTTGAAGATTAATTAGTAATGCTGTTAAATGGTGACCTAATAAATCATGTAAATCTCTAGCGATTCTTGTTCTTTCATTTTGTCTTGATGCTTCTCCCAACAACAATTGCGCCGCTGTTAGCTCGTTGTTTAACTTTTCCGCTTTTTCTTTAGCTCGTTCTGCCGCCACAGCGTTGTGCGTCATTGATATTGCAAAAAGATGAAAAGTAAAAAATAGCAATGCAGAAAAATAAATATTATTATCTCGCCACAAATACCAATGCAGGGCGTACCAGAGTACAACCACTAGACTGGTAATAATGATAGAATTTTTAAGTTGGACAAATGAGGGCAAAATACTTGCCCAAATAATGGTTAAGATAGCTAAAGAATTAAAAGAGACATAAAAATTGATTAAACAAGCGGAAATCAACTGTAGGATAAAACTGAATAAACGTAATTTTTCATTTGCTACAGCCAGCGTTTCATTTATCACCAGAATCATGCAAATAAAGTACAGCAAGAACAGTCCTATCACTTGATAGATACCTACTCTATTTTCCCAACCCCCATTGCTCATTGCCATTAAGGTAATAACGAATACCGCAAACCAAGCACCAATAGCTCCCCATTCACTTAAAGAAATTTTGATGGGCTTTAATGTCATAGTATAAATTAGAATAGA
>JBMYPE010000211.1:0-4259 GCA_049600015.1 Kangiellaceae bacterium | reverse complement strand
ACTCGTTATCGTTTGAAAGAGCAACAAATAGAGGTATTAGTCAGACTAGAGGAATCTTCACGAGATGAACTGAAAGATATAGGTGATTTAATTATTAACCCTAATTCTCCGCGCCCCATACCGCTGTCTGCCGTGGCTGATTTGCAGTTAACTCAAGGACCAAGTGAAGTTATGCGAATTGATCAACAACGTGTTGTATTAGTTGAAGGTCAAATTAAAGCTGGAAGTCTGTCGGATGCAATTGCCGAAGTAAAATACTTATTAGAAGATGTTCAATTGCCTTACGGTATTAACATGCAAGTTGGCGGACAAAGCGAAGAAATGGATCGTAGTTTTAATTCATTATTAATGGCATTAGCCTTAGCTGTTTTTCTAGTTTACTTAGTTATGGCATCTCAGTTTGAATCGTTACTTCATCCCTTCATTATTTTGTTTAGTATTCCGCTAGCATTAGTCGGCGCTGTATTTGCGCTAAAAATAACATCAACTGAACTAAGTGTGGTGGTCTTTTTAGGGCTTATCATGTTAGCTGGGATCGTTGTAAATAATGCTATCGTTTTAATTGACCGAATCAATCAGTTGCGAGAAGAAGGAAAAAATAAATTAGATGCCATTAAGGAAGCTGCAGAGTCTAGATTACGCCCCATTATGATGACCACTATGACAACCACTTTGGGTATGCTGCCGCTAGCGCTAGGCATTAGTGAAGGTACAGAAATTAGAGCGCCTATGGCTATCACCGTTATTGGCGGCCTTCTAGCATCAACGCTTTTAACCTTGATAGTCATTCCTGTCATGTACTCTGTATTTGACATAAAAGATTTTGAAAAAAACCCAGAATTAAAAATTAAAAATATGAAGACGGAGAGCTAATATGTGGTTTACTAAATTAGCCTTAAAAAGGCCCGTTACCATTTCAATGATATTTGTTTGTATGGTATTTCTTGGAATCGCTGCAAGTAGATTATTGCCTCTAGAGTTTTTCCCGTCGGTTCAATTCCCTGGAATATTTGTGCAAGCAAATTATCCAGGTTCATCACCTGAAGAGATTGAAAAAAATGTTACTCGCCCACTAGAAGAAGCGCTCGCGACAATGGGTGGAATTGATTTTATGCAATCAACCAGCAGCGAAAATAACGCGCAAATTTTTATGCTGTTTGATTGGGGCGCGAATGCAAAACTAAAAGGCGTTCAAGCAAGAGAAAAAGTCGATGCCATTAGAGATCAGTTACCCGAAGATTTACGCAGAGTTTTTATATTTACCGGCAGTACCAACGACCAAGCGATAGTACAAGCACGTTTATCTTCTACAACCGATTTATCAGATTCATTTCAGGTGTTAAATAGAGTACTTAAACAAAAGTTAGAAAGAATACAAGGTGTGAGTAGTGTCGACATCCAAGGTGTCGCGGCAAAAACTTATCAAATTAATTTGCTGCCTGAACGAATCGCGGCTTATCACATAGATACCAATCGACTCTTTGCAAAACTTCAGCAAGCGAATGCCTTAATTGCTGCCGGAGAAGTTAAATCAGAAAATGAAAGTTTTAGAGTGGCTATTAACGAGCAATTTAAAAGCATTGACGATATTAGAAATTTTGTCATTAACAATAGAGGTTTAAAATTATCTGATATAGCAGACGTAGTGTTGGCAAAAGATGATATAGAAGTGGGTCGCCACTTAAATAGAGAATATGCCGTTGCGATAGAAATTAAAAGAGAAGCTGGGTCCAACTTAGTAGAAACTGCATCTAACGTTGTAAAGGCGATGGAAGAAGTTGAACAGCTTCCTGACTTTGAAGGCATTGATCTTTTTGTGATGGACAATCAAGGTGATGGTGTTACTCAATCACTGAGTGATATCGCTTGGTCGGGTTTAGTTGGATTTATTCTATCGACCATCGTTCTATTTTTATTCTTAAAAGAAATTAAATTAACTTTAATCGTTTCTTTGGCGGTTCCTTTCTCATTGATGATGACACTTGCGGCTATGTTCCTTTTAGGGCTGAGTTTAAATGTTCTTTCTATGATGGGATTAATGCTTGCTATCGGTATGCTAGTCGACAATGCCGTTGTGGTGAGTGAAAGTATATTCACTCAAAGAGAACGAAATCCTGATAAACCTCTTGATGCAGTCATGTTAGGGGTGAAAAATGTTGGTGTTCCTGTGGTTGCTGGAACCATTACAACGGCTATTGTATTTTTACCTAACATTATTGGTGAAAGAGTCGGCGTCACCATATTTTTAAGTCATGTCGCGCTGACAATTGTTATTTCCTTAGTCGCATCTCTTTTTATCGCAACAACTATCATTCCCTTGCTACTCAGTAGAATGAAATCAACACCAGGAGAGAAAAAGAAATTAAATCAACAAAACAAACTTACTCCCATTGAGCAACATGGGCGTTATAGCAAATTTTTAAGTTGGTTAATGCAAAGTCCGTATTGGGCTACTTTTATTTCGTTGAGTCTCATCATATCCATTATTATTCCAATGCAATTTGTAGAAATGGAGCAAGGCGGTCAAAACCAAAGTGGTTCAATATATTTAGATTACAAAATTAATGGAAGTTATGAATTAGAGCGAGTGGAACAAGCGGTTAATCGAATCGAAGACTTCTTATACAAGCATCAAGATGAATTGGATATAGAAGACGTTTATTCCTTTTATATTAAAGATAGAGCGGGTTCCACATTGCTCCTGAAGGAAGATGACTTTAGAACTAAAACGAATGAAGAAATTCGAAAATTTGTAGAAAAAAATATGCCTAAACTTGCCATTGGTGACCCAGGATTTGATCGCTCACAAGGTGGACAAAATTCATTTGGCATCACTTTAAGAGGTGCAGATACAGGAACTCTTTTAGTTCTCTCAGAAAATGTTGCACCACTTTTAGATGGCATTGAAGGCGTAACAAGAGTTGTTCCAGATGCAAGAAAAGGAAGACAAGAAGTTAAAATCAGATTAAATAGTAAGCGATTAAGTCAATTGGGTTTGACACCCAACGATGTTGGCAGAACTGTGAGCATTGCGTTAAGAAAACAACAATTAAAAACCTTTAGAGGTGATTACGGAGAAACGGATATCACGCTGACGTTCAAAGGGCAAAAAAAGACGACGATGAGCGATTTAACCTCTATTCCCATTGAACTTCCTAATGGTCAACAAACGCGTCTAGATACTCTTGCAACTTTTGAAGTCGTTCATTCTTTACCAAGTATACAGAGAGCTAATCGTCGTACTAGTATGAATTTACAAATGGAGTATAGCGAGGAAGATACCAGCTCAGAAAAACTTAAAGAAGCCACTAAAGCCATCATGGATCAAGTTGATTTGCCCGAAGGATATACTTGGCATTTTGGTCGCGGTGTTGACTTTAGCACTCGTGATCAAAACATTATGCTTACCAATATGCAACTCGCGCTGTTAATGATATTTGTTGTCATGGCTGCGCTGTTTGAATCATTATTGTTCCCATTTGCGGTAATAACTTCCGTTGTGTATGCCTTTGCAGGCGTTTATTGGTATTTCTTTTTAACAGGAACCAATATGTCGATTATGGCAATGATCGGAATTCTTGTTTTAATGGGGGTAGTCGTCAATAATGGCATTGTATTAGTTGATAGAATTAACCACTATCGCGCGGAGGGGTATCATAAGCGGGACGCAATATTACACGCCGCTAATGATCGAATTAGACCTATTTTAATGACTGTGCTAACCACTATTTTAGGATTGTTACCCCTTAGCATGGGTGATGCAAGATTAGGCGGTGGAGGACCACCCTACTTCCCTATGGCGCGAGCTGTTATTGGTGGCTTAGCTTACTCAACCATCGCAACACTAATTTGCTTACCGGTGATTTATTTGTTCTTAGATTATTTAAGTAACTTTTATAAACAGCTATGGCATTCAATCGGACAAAGAGGAAAACGCTGGGGATTTTCAAATGCTCGGTTGAATTCAAGCGAAAAATAGTCAGCATAATTATAAATTACGCTTCGGAGATAAAACGGGAAAAAAGTTTATTCTTTTTTCCCGTTTTTTATTACATTTTCTATCGCGCTCAGTGTTTTTTTAGATATGTGTTTATCTTTGTATTCGCGCAATATCACATCTTCCACACGATTTAAAATTGAGTCAATTGAAGCATCCTTCATTGAGACTTGGCTCGATTGGTGTTGCTCAAATAAATTAATCCGTTTTTCTGTATTGCGTCCAAAAACCATCAATTTTTCAAAGTTACTTTCTTTACCAC
>JBMYPE010000210.1:0-4264 GCA_049600015.1 Kangiellaceae bacterium | reverse complement strand
TTGTATTTGAACCTGAAGCTTTTAAGCCCTTTAATTTGGTTGATAAGCCTCTTTCTTTTTCAATTGCCGCAACCGCAGCTTTAACTTTGTGGGCGTTTTTAGGTTTGGAGTCGACAACCATTCCAGCAGACAGTGTAAAGTCTCCCGAAAAAACAATCCCCCGAGCGACCATGATCGGTGTCATAATAGTGGCTTTGGTCTATATTTCTAGCCAAATGACCATCATTAGTGTGGTTCCTAATGATGCGCTTCAAGCTTCTGGTGCGCCGTTTGCAGATGCCGCAAAAATAATATGGGGTGAAGCAGCCGGCTATATCGTTGCGGCAGGAGCGGTGATCAGTTGTTTAGGGGCTTTAAATGGTTGGATTTTATTGCAAGGTCAAGTGCCTATGACAGCCGCCCGAGATAAGTTATTACCGCAGTTTTTGAGTGACAAAAATAACGACGGAGTCTCAATAGGAGCACTTGTATTTTCGAGCGTAATTATTTCTTTCTTAGTTATGGCAAATTACAGTGAAGGGTTGGTATCTCTGTATACTTTTGCAATATTAATGTCCACTTTAGGAATATTCATACCCTACCTATTATCAATTGCTGTTGATATAAAGTTAATCGTTCGGCATTGGAAACAGCAAAAAGATTTCATTTCCATTGTTAGCGCTTTGCTGGCTTTAATATACTGTTGTTGGGCGATTAGCGGAATTGGCTCTAAAGCGACGATTTGGGGATTAGTATTAATTGTCGCAGGAGCGCCCATTTATTGGTTTATGATGCGTAAAAGACAAAGGTAAATTAATCACCTTTAGTTCGCTGCAAAAACCTGATTTCGACCCGCTTGTTTAGCTTTATACATGGCAATATCGGCTCTTTCTATTAAAGATTCTTTATCTTCTGTAGGTCTTATGGTCGAAACGCCAATGGACACAGTAACTGAACCTAAACTCTGAGAAGTTTGGTTTGAGCGTAATTGTTTTTTCGATATTTTTAGGCGAAGCTCTTCCGCAATAAGTAACGCTTTTTCTTGATCGGTATTTGCTAGCGCAATTACAAATTCTTCTCCTCCAAATCGAGCAGCGGTATCTTCGTCGGAAATTCCTGCTTTTAACGAACTACCAACATAGCAAAGAACTTTGTCTCCAATTGCATGACCATGAGTATCATTGAATTGTTTAAAATGATCGATGTCTATGAGAAGCAAGCTAAACTCTTGTTCATGCTCTTCGTAATTTTGCTCTAACACCTTGTATCTTTCGTCAAAACCTCGACGGTTAGCTAACTTGGTCAATTGATCGGTTTGTGCTTGCTCAGTTAAAGAGGCAACGCCAGATCTCAAACTATCAACTTCTTTTTCCATAGACTTAATACTTTCAACTAAGCCTCGGTTTTTGTCATTAATCGTTCTAGTCTTTTCAATGACTTGTCCAACTATCTCAGTCAATTGATTAACGTCTGGACTATCCAGTAGCTGTTTTTCACAGTTTTCCATGGAGGTCACAAAATCCTCAGAATCGCCACTCACGTGTTTGAGCTCTGATAGCAGTTTTTCGATCAGTTCTTTTGTTGCGGTTTGGAAACCGCTAATTTGATCACCTTCCTGTGGTTCAATAAACCGTTTATAGAGTGATGCATTAATACGTTTGGTAAATTCAACTCCCTTTTTTAGGTTTTCATCAATCGCTTTGTTTAATCCTTGAATACTGCGGTTGCTGTAGGTGTACCAAAGACTATAGTTTTCAGGAGTTAAGGGAATGCCATTACTTCTCATTAAAGGAACAGTATCTTTAAAAACGGTGACAGAATGAATTAACTCGTTGGCATTATAGTTTTGTGACATATATCTACTACTCATGATTCAGTTATTCTTTTGAGATATATTCAATCTAAACTCCCTGTCTATTTGAATATGCTAATAAACTATAGACTAATATTTTGGGTTGTGATGAGATATTTTTATCATTGAGATTGAAAAAATTGCCAAAGTTAAATTTCTTTCCAATACTACATTCAGGCAAAGAATAAGAATTTTTACTTTAAGCTAGAAGTTGATTATATAACCGTCTATTTAACGCAATTTCGACCAGAATTCTTGGCGATGAGTAAAGCTTTGTCAGCTTTATTAAAAAAGCTAGTGGGATCATTCTCACTTGTATACTCTGCAACACCTATGCTCACACTTATGGATTCTGAAGATAATTTAATGTTTTGGATGGAACGACGTAAATTCTCCGCTACTTGTCTTGCTCTATCTACTGATGTGTTTGGTAAAATAACTGTAAATTCCTCTCCACCATATCTGGCTGCAAAATCATAGTTTCGAGAAGAGTTTTTGAGCGTTTCTCCTACCATTTGTAAAATTTTATCTCCTTTTGAGTGTCCGAATCTATCATTGAATTGTTTGAAGTGATCAATATCTATGACCAACAAAGATAGCGATCCGTTATTCCTAGAGGCTCTGGATATTTCAAGCGCTAAGGTATCATCAAATGCGCGACGGTTATTTAATCCAGTCAAATGATCGGTTAAAGATAGCGTTTGTAATTCTTGGTTGAGCATATTCAACTTCTTTTGATATTTGATCAACTCTAGCTCTTTTTGTTTTGATTCGAGAACTTCCTTGCGTAATCGTAATAACTGCATAACTTGTCTGGAAAGTGCAGATAAAGATTCTATTTGTGAGCTGCTAAGTTTTCTAGGAATTGTGTCAATTACACATATCGTACCCAAAGCGTAACCCTCGTCATCCATGAGTGGAATACCAGCATAGAATCGTACATTTGGTGGTTTAGTAACCATATCCAGTGATGAAACTTCTGGGTCATTGAGGGTGTCATCAAAAATTAGTGGCTTATTGGTTTGTATCGTGCGAGAGCATATACTGGCTTCTCTCGGTACTTCGGATATTTCTAAGTTGTAATTTGCTTTATGCCATTTTCGAGTTTTATCTATAAAAGCGATCATGGCCTTTTCGACATTGCAGATTTTGGCCGCTAATCTAGCAATGTCATTGTAGGGTTTTTCGGGTAATGAATCGAGAATTTTATATGCGTCAAGGGCAAGTAAACGATTGTCTTCATAATCTGGTGTAGTGGGTTGTTTCAAAGTTTAATTCGTTATTTCTAGATGATTAATATCGACAAAATGAGTATAGTCTAATTTTATCTCAATTAACAAATACTACCGTTTGTTAGACTAACTCATCTATTTGCTTCTAAAAAGAATTGTTTTCTACCGACCCGATTTATTTGACTCTCACTTTGAGGAAGATAAACTGAGTTTATTAAAAACTCACGCCTTCACTATATCGAGGATTCATGATTATGGAGGGTTTTATGGTTGAAAAATTGAATTCCTTCAAGGAACCTATTTTGTTAGACTGTTAACTATCAGTTAGTCAAAAATTTCATAAAGAGATCAACAATCAATGAGTGATGATAAACCTCCCTCGATAAACTCGAACACTAAGCCTCCAACTTCTAAAGAGTCTACCGGTTATTTCAAAAACACCTTCGCCAAATTGATAAACTCAATGACACAAATTTTTAAAGAAGCGCCTCAAGATCGCCAAGATCTAATATCAGTATTAAAGTCAGCCGAAGAAAACGCTCTAATTAACCCAGAACTACTGGCCATGATGGAAGGTGTGATTCATATTTCTGAATTGCAAGCGAGAGATATAATGATTGCGCGTCCACAAATGGTCGTTGTGGATGATGAAATGGGATTTGATGACATGCTTTCTAATATTATTGAATCGGGCCATTCTCGATTTCCGGTAATAGGGGATAATCGTGACGATATTGAAGGAATAATATTGGCGAAAGATTTATTGCAATTTAGTGCGGAAGTATCGAGCGCACAAAAAGAGAACAACAAATCTGTGAAATTTGTAATTAAGGACTTTTTGCGCCCTGCGGCGATTATTCCTGAAAGTAAAAGATTAGATACTTTGCTAAAAGAGTTTAGAACGAATAGAAGTCACATGGCTATTGTCGTGGATGAATATGGCAGTGTTGGCGGGTTAGTCACTATAGAAGATGTTCTTGAGCAAATTGTTGGTGAAATTGAAGATGAGTTTGACTTAGAAGGGGATGAGGATGGCATTCAAAAAGTAGCAGAAAACGAATATGTGTTAAAAGGCCTCACAGAAATAGAAGAATTTAATGAGTACTTTTCTAGTCAATTAGATGATGACGAGTATGAAACGATTGGCGGTATTTTATTGCAAGCATTCGGATATGTGCCTAGCAAAGATGAAGGAATTGAA
>JBMYPE010000209.1:0-4266 GCA_049600015.1 Kangiellaceae bacterium | reverse complement strand
AAGAATTGAGTGACGCCGCGAGAGAGTTGGCAGAAAAGCTTTGTGATTACTTACCCAAAAAACAAGTAGCGAAAGTGGTGGCTGAAATTCATCAAGAAAAGAAAAATAAAATCTACAGTTTTTTGCTAGACAAATTCGAAAAGCGATAATTTGAATGCAAAAAGAAAACATTCCCTGTTTCCTTTCCTCAATTGATTACTATTTAATAAATATAATTTTGACGTGATACTTTATAGTTTAACGTTGGTCGCTCGTCACTATCGCCGCATTGATTTGTACCTTTTTTACTCCTAGTTCCTTGGCTAGTAATAACATTAACATCAAAATTCCATGTACCAACATTATCGTCCGAGCCTGCATCGTTATCTTGCAATCGACCAACAATATCAACATCTTCATTATTATTATAGTAAACGTCTATCTCAAGATAGCCATCATTAACACCGTCGTTATTTCCATCTGCAATGACAAAAGCATCACCGCTGCTGACGTTTCTGGTATCACTTTCTGACAGGTTAAAAACGGTAGTACCATTGATACTAAAATTACCGTACATATCGCCTGGGTCAAATGCGTCACAATCATACTCGATATCCACATCAATGAGTTCGACTTTAATTCTTTCACCTATTGGTTCCGCTGTATCTTCAATGAATGTGCACTCTCGAATAGCATAGTCGGTAGATTCAGAGACCTTAGCGATTGGGTTGCCAACTTTTAGTTGGTTTAACTGATAGGAAATGGGAGTGGCACTGGTTAGCGCAGGGTCATCATCAAAGTAACTCCGTAAGTTTCCTTCTCTAATTAATGCAGTGATATTGCCGCTCTCACCACCAAGTGCAGTGACTTCAATTTTTGCCTCAGAAAGTGTTGATTGTAATTCCGCCTCCGAATATCCTGAGCCGCCGCCCGATGTTCCTTCATAAGAGGCGGTAATCGCTGCTCTAATTCGAGACTCCTCTGCAGTTGAAGTAAAGTTGTACATGAGTATTCGACCATAGGCAATGTTAGCGATGTAAACTGCAGGATTTTCTTCACCAAGTGAACCGTCGACTAGCAATGCATCTAGCTTATCTTGAGTAAAATCATCGCTAAAAAAATCATCGGGTGTTGGCGGTAATTCTATCGAAGCGGTAAACATTTTTTGGTAGAAATAAGCGGTCAGTGTTGTTTCCTGTGCATTTTCGTCATACTCCAAATCAGCAGTAGCGGAAGCACCCATATAATTAGCAGAAATCCCAAATTTTAATGCACTTTGCTCGACAGAATGGGTGATTTTTTCAGAGTAAGTGGCTTCGCTACTATTCACTAAACCGTCATCGGTTGCTTGCTGAACGAGTTCCCCAATCGCAGATTGTACGGTTGTTAATGAAGGCTCTTCGACCACTCGAAAATTATTCCCAGTTAACAAATCAATCGAAATACTTAGTGGCGCGCGTTCTCTAACAGACAGCTCTGTAAATGACCCTATGCCGTCTCTATAACCGTTCCCTTGAATCAAATTGCCTAACCATAAAACCGATTCATTGGGTGAAAAAATTACGACTTCTTGCGGTGTTTCGGTTAAGTTATATTGAGTTGAAGTACATTCATATTTCAAGGTCCCAACAATTTCTTCTTCAGGATCGGAAACTGGCACGTTTGGATCAACTTCATCTTTAGATGCTTTTTCTGGGGAATAAACATTCCATTCAGGGAACATCATAAATGTGCCGTTAACATCGGCTTTAGCTGGTGGTGGTTCAACTGGCGGTTCAGGTGCTGGATCTGTTCCACCACCACCTCCACAGGCCACCAATACTGAAAGAGAGGCACCAATTGAAATGTGACTCAGTGAAGAAAGTGTTTTGTTAAAGATTTTCATTGTGCTTGCTCCATAAATTTTGCAAAAAAATTGCTCTCATAGGAGTTAGCGTGAAAACTTTGTGCTGACCTTCAAGATAAACTAAAAATAAGTTGCCTGAAAAGTCTAATAGTCTAATGAACTCAGTTGAGCCTTAGAATATCTACAACATTGATGTTCACAAAAGATAATAAAGTGGAAGTGGCTTATTTAATAGGGCTAGTAGAGTCAATAGACGAAATCATATTTTTTAATTCGAGTATTTCATCGTCATTAACACCTTTCTGTTTATTAAGAATATCTAGTGCGTTTTTTAAATATACTTGAGCTTGGTCGAAAATATCTTGTTTAAAAAAGAGCAGTCCCAACGCTCGATAGGATTCGAATATTTTCCGGTGTTCGCTTGGTAAATGTATTTGACGGATTTTTAGTGCCTCAAGGTAATAGGAGTGAGAGAGTTTGAAATTTTTTTGTTCCGCTGCAATGTCTCCAAGCAATAATAGTAAATCAGTCATTTTAGGACTGTTTATATGGCCACTTTTTCTCGATAGCTTTAAAGTTTTATTGAGTAAAGCGCTAGCTTTTTGTGTTTCACTATTTTTAATAAATAGTTTGGCAAGGCCTAAAGAGCTCGCTAAAGAATAAAGGTGTTCTTCACCCATTATTCTTGTAACCATGCTTGTAGATTTGATTCTATACTCTATTGCTTTATTGATTTCATCTTTCTTTGATAAAATTCTAGATATTATCCCAAAGCTAGCGCCAATCTCTAGATGGTCTTCTTTAAGAATTTTCTGTCTAATTTTTAATCCCTTTTTCGCGTATAATAACGCCTCGTCTAATTTTTCATTCCTTAATAATGAGGATGCAAGTTGATTCATTCGATGTGCTGTTAATAAGTGCTCGTCTCCTAATAAGCTTATTGATAGATTTAGGCTTTTTCGTAAGTAAGATTCTGCTTCATTATGGTTTCCTAGATCACGTTGAAACTGGCCAATTTTTGCGTAAGCATCGGATGTCTGCGTAGATTTATTTCCATAGGCTAGTTTAACTTGTTTTATGTACTGAGAGTATAGATTGGAAGCCTTTCTTAAAAAACCCTGAGTGGCGTAGTTATCGGCAAGAAGCCCTATTGCATGGGTTAATTTTTCATCGTTTGGCTGTTTTAGACTCTTATATCGTTTGATACTTTCCTGTATGTAATGCTCGGCTTGATTAAATTTTCCCATTTCTAAGAAATAATCGCCTAACCGATAATAGGTATCTGCAATTTGTTGGGTTTTTAAATTAGGTAAGCTTAGTTTAATCCTAAGAGATTCTGTGAGCATGTCTTCGACATCTTCATAATTTCCACGTCGCTGTTCAACGGTAGCTAGAGTTTCATACATGGTTGATTTCAGTAAACTTGTTTGAAGTAATTGAACATCCTTTTTGCCTTTTTCTAGTAGATCATTGGCAGTTAAATTATTTCCTGAATGAAATTTTGGATTAGATGGATTATTAGGATCCGACGCACTAAATATATCTACCAGAAACTTAGTAGTTTGCTTTGATATCTGCGCTTCTTGCATGGCATTTTGTTTTTCTTGCTCTAATTGGAGAGACTTAATTCCTAAAGAAATCGAGAAGATTATTATGCTAACTACAAAAAGCGTACTGATTGAAACCATCGCTCTATTACGTTTTACGAAACGTGAAAAAAGATAAAACACTGATTCCGGTCGAGCGACAATCGGATAATTATTAAGGTATCGGTTAAGATCTTCTAAAAATTGGTCCACTGTGCGGTAACGCTCTTCTGGATCTTTTTTTAGTGCTTTCAGTGTAATGTTATCTAAATCGCCTTTTAATTTTTTTTGAAGTGGTTTAACGGTGGTATAGTTCTCACTTTTAAGCACGCTATTGGTCAGTGTAACAGCTGCACTTGGTTTGACAGGTTGAGTTTCGCAAATCGCTTGCTCTAAATAAAGGCGAGTTTTTTCTTTAATTTTAAATAATGTTTCTTCAGTAAGAAGCTGGTAGAGAAGATTACCAAGCGCATAAACATCGGTTCGTGTTGTGATATCTTGGTTTAAAATTTGCTCGGGAGCTGCATTTTCTAGCGACATGATCCTTGTTTCAATTTGAGTCTCTACGATATTTTGTAAGTATTCATTAGGGTTGAGTATTTTTGCGATGCCAAAATCAAGAAGCTTGGTTTGTCCTTCGGAATTAACGAGGATATTCTCTGGTTTTATGTCACGGTGAACCACTAAGTTTTGATGTGCATAGCTCACGGCTTTGCAAATTTGTAAAAAAAGCAAAATTCGTTGCTTTATACTCAATTGATTATTTTTACAATAGTCTAATATCGGTTCACCATCGATATATTCCATGACTAGATACGGCGCTCCGTCAGAGGTTGTTCCGCCATCTAATAAATG
>JBMYPE010000208.1:0-4286 GCA_049600015.1 Kangiellaceae bacterium | reverse complement strand
GGATGTATGCTGAATTTAAGGCGTACCATGCAAGTGAAATAAACTGGATGATTGCCATTTTAATAATTTGGCCTTCTTTTGCTTATTATCTGTTCAAAAAAGTTGGTTAAGACGAGATAAAAATCGATATTGAATCTTAAAAATATCAAATCTAGACAAGCCACTCTATCTCTCACTCACTTTAACTAGCCTATGAAAGAATCCTGATAACAATAAATCGAACTAAAATGACCTAACCCCTTTAAATTCCCAGCATCCCGCTGGGAATTGTTGTTTTCCTTGTGTATAATCGCTCGTCCTTTTAGATTCGAGGCTTTCGTTGATGAACGAGCTTATACAATTTGCACAAAATCATATAGAACTCTCTGCGGCTTGGTTTGTTGTAGCCAGTGCTTTACTGTTTGTTCAATTTAGAGTGATGGCGACTGGGCCGAAAGCAATCAGCACCCAAATGCTCACTAACTTAGTGAACCGAGAAGAAGCGGTTGTTGTTGATATTAGAGGTGCTAATGATTTTAACAAAGGTCATATTCACGGTGCGCTTAATATCCCTTTAAGCCAAATAAAAGAATCTACCAAGAGCCTTGAAAAATACAGAAATAAACCCATCATTATGGTTTGCGCAAATGGTATAACCGTTTCCGCAGCTTGTAGCATTCTGGCAAAAGCAGGCATGGAAAAAGTGTTTAAACTACAAGGTGGAATGGGTTCTTGGACTGGTGATAACTTACCAGTAGTCAAATAAGTATCTAACTCAGATATTTAAAAAACCGATTAACTAATCAATAAATTAAATAGAGAATTAAAATGACTGATGAAAATAATGTAAACCCTGAAGCTGTGGCTCCTGCGGAACAAGAGAATTTACCACAAGCGGCTATCCAACGAGTCTATGTTAAAGATATTTCTTTTGAGGCACCAAACTTACCTGAGTTATTCAGCACTGAGTACAAGCCTCAAATTAAAATGGAAATGAATAGTAAATCACGCACTGTAGCTGATGACAACTATGAAGTTATTTTGACCATCACAGTAAATGCTGATCAAGATGAAAAAACGGTATTTCTTGCTGAAGTTCATCAAGCAGGCATATTTTTTGTTAAAAATGTCAACGAGCAACAACTACAACACGCGTTAAGTGTTATGGCTCCTGAAACATTATATCCTTATGCACGTGAAACCATTGCCTCGCTAATTGGCAAAACTGGATTTCCAGCAGTTCAACTAGCACCTGTTAATTTCCAAGCATTATTTATGCAGAAATTACAACAAGCTCAAGCTCAAGCTCAAGCAGAACAAGCTGGAGATGCACCAAGCGAAGAAACTACTATCCAGTAATTTGCCTCCAATTTGTAAGAATCGAAACCTCCATACCTTTTAGGTTGGAGGTTTTGTTTTTTATAGGGTTTATCTTAAGATCACGATGTAACTTATCCATGTTAAAA
The DNA here is from genome assembly GCA_049600015.1 of Kangiellaceae bacterium. Classification (GTDB taxonomy): domain Bacteria; phylum Pseudomonadota; class Gammaproteobacteria; order Enterobacterales; family Kangiellaceae. Next base: position 2,841 of record JBMYPE010000208.1, on the reverse strand, counting down.
GATTAGCCGAGTTTATAGACAAAGGATTAGAGACAAAGCCAATTAAATTTGGCAAACTGTCCCATATGACGACTAATAAAAATAAAACAAGCTCGATTGCTGTATTGGGAGCCGGCTCTTTCGGAACTTCATTGGCAATTCTTCTGGCAAAAAATGGAAATCCTACTCGTTTATGGGGAAGGAGTTCTGATCACATCGCTACCATGCAAGCGGATCGATCTAACCAGAAATATCTCGCAGATATCAAATTTCCTCAAGAGCTGTGTTTATTTGATGATTTTCAGTCTTGCATAAAGGATGTACAAGATATTCTGGTTGTGACCCCTAGCCATGCCTTTGAACAAACCCTCTCTCAGATTAAACAATATTCAAACTGTGTCGAGCAATTACGGATTGTTTGGGCATGTAAAGGACTAGAACCAGATAGCGGGAATTTTTTATCCAAAAAAGCCGATCAAATATTTAATAAAAGTATCGTCAAAGGTGTATTGTCCGGCCCCACATTTGCGAAGGAGCTAGCCAAGGGTATGCCAACGGCAATCACTTTAGCCACTAACAATAGCCAATTTTCTGCTGATTTGACTAAGCGATTAATCAATCAGACTTTTCGAGTTTACTTAAGTGACGACCTTGAAGGAGTGCAATTTGGTGGTGCGATAAAAAATATTATTGCTATAGGTGCCGGTATGGCGGACGGATTGGGATTTGGTGCAAACGCTCGAACAGCGCTGATCACTAGAGGTCTAGCGGAAATGATGAGATTGGGCGGAAAATTAGGCGGGCGCGCAGAAACATTTACCGGAATGGCAGGCTTGGGTGATTTAATTTTAACCTGTACCGATAACCAATCTAGAAATCGTCGGTTTGGATTAGCGATAGGAAAAGGCGCTTCTATTGAGCAAGCAGCCAAAGATATTGGACAAGTAGTTGAAGGGGTGAGAAATACTAAAGAAATGGACAATCTCGCGCGTCAACATCAGGTTGACATGCCGATTTGTCAGTCTATTTACAAAGTGCTCTATCAACAACAAGATCCCAAAGAAGCCGCAAAGGAACTATTAACACGCGCAATGAAAGTTGAAGGCGATTAAAATGAATCAGGAAGATAGGCATCGAGAGGAAGATCATGATATTAAGTCTAATGATATTCCTTTTGCCGACTTAATCAGTCATCTCTCTCGAAAATTACGCCAAGTCGAATTTGAAAGACAAAGTACCTCTGGTTATTTGTCTCCTGGCAAATTGAATCTATTACAGCAAATAAAAAAATTAAACCCCATTACTCTCAAGGAACTATCAAAAATTGAAAAAGTGGCATTACCGACTTTATCAAAATTAGTCGACGAGTTACAAAAGCAAGCGCTTGTGATAAGAGCACAAGCAAAAAATGATGCACGAAAAAAATGGATTGTTCCTACTCAGAAAGGTATTAGAATTTTAGAAACCAACAAAAAAGATAATCAATTATATTGGCAGAATAAACTCAAATCTCTTAACAAGTCTGAACATCAAACACTTAACTCTTCTTTACTAAAGTTACTAAAGAATCTATAAGGAAACAGCATGCCGTGGTTGCAACTGAGACTAAAAACTAGTCAACAATATGCCGAGCCAGTCGGTGATGAAATGATGCAGCTTGGTGCTCTTTCAGTTACTTTAATGGATGCAAAAGATAACCCCATTTTAGAGCCAGCCCCTGGAGAAACGCCTCTATGGGATAGTATCGCCATGATGCTACTGTTTGATGCTTCTGTTGATGTAAAAGAGTTTTTAAACTTGTGGAAACAAAACTCATTATCTAAACACACAGCAAATGAGTCTTTTGAATTGTTGGAAGATAAAGATTGGGAAAGAGAATGGATGGATTTATTTCAACCCATGAAGTTTGGTGAACGATTATGGGTATGCCCAAGTTGGAAAGATATTCCGGATAAAAATGCTGTCAATGTAATGCTTGATCCCGGATTAGCTTTTGGTACAGGAACTCACCCAACCACAGCTTTATGCTTAGAGTGGTTAGATAATGAGGACTTAAAGGGTAAAACGCTGGTAGATTATGGTTGTGGATCGGGGATTTTAGCAATCGCGGCTCTTAAATTAGGCGCGTCAAAAGTTTATGCTGTCGATATTGACCCACAAGCAATTATTGCTACAAAAGAAAACGCAAAACGAAATAATGTTTTAGACGATCGTTTAGTAATTGGTTATCCAAAAGATATTTCAGGTGTTATTGTAAATACGGTTGTCGCTAATATATTATCTGGTCCGTTAGTTGAACTATCAGCGGAAATTAGTCAGCACTGCAAAGTTGGCGGAAAGATTGCCTTATCGGGTATACTAGAATCTCAGGCAGAATCGACTAGAGATGCCTATTTATCTTGGTTTGAGATGGATACGCCCGTTTATAAGGAAGATTGGAGTCGCATAAACGGAACAAGAACAAAATAAAAATATTCGAACAAAAATAATTATAAAAAATCAGAACTGAACTCTAAGAACGATAGAATAAAATCAGATTTTTGATGGAAGTCAACTATGGAAAATTCGACTCTTTATACTCGCTGCCCAAAATGTAATACAGCATTTAAAGTCACCGATGAACTTTTAGCCATCGCTGGTGGAAAAGTGCGATGCGGTGCTTGCTTGGCCGTTTTTCAGGCAAGTGATTATATGCTAGAGCCAATGATTAAGGCGGACCCAGAAGGGAACGTTTCGAAATCAAATGAAACTGATTCTGAAAATATAGAAATTGAGCTAACTAAATCCATCCCAACAAATAACCCCAAAGAACCTGAACCTGAACCAGAACCAGAACCTGAACCTGAACCAGAACCAGAACCT
>JBMYPE010000207.1:0-4308 GCA_049600015.1 Kangiellaceae bacterium | reverse complement strand
TACATTACCTTATCCGTACTAGTCTCGTTTCTTTCAGGAGTCAGTGCGGAGTCAGGAGCAAAGTCAAGAGCTGAATCAATAAAAGGGAAAATAACGCTTACTGGAAAACAAGCTGAGAAGGCAAAGTTAGAGGACGTGTATGTGTATTACCAGCCAGCGCATGACTCTTTAAAATCAAAAGTGGTTCCATTGACTGAACCATTAAACATCAAAATGAAAAATAAGGCTTACGTGCCACGCGTTTCTGTTGTTCCTGTTGGAAGTAAGATTAAAATAGAAAATGCCGATAGCATTTTACACAATGCTTTTTCTCCATCAAGACCTAACCAATTTGATCTCGGGCTCTACAAAAAAAACTCCGGTAAAGTAAAACTATTATCTCAAAGTGGTGTGGTTAAGCTTTTTTGCAACGTTCATTATCGTATGGTTGCATACGTGTTAGTATTAGATACGCCCTACTATACTAGAGTAGAAAAAGACGGTAGTTTTGAAATAAGTAATATTGAACTATTAGAAAATAAAACGAGTAACAAAGGAGAGTTAGTTGTTTGGCACGAACGAAGTAAAAGAGTCATTAAAAAAATTAGTTTACCATTAACAGAAAAGCTAAATATTAACTTACCGATTACAAAACGAAGAATTCCAGAACACAAAAATAAATCAGGGAAGAGTTATAAGAAAAAAGGACGTCGACGGAGATACTAAACCAATGAGTCAGTCATTAAATAGCACTAGATTGAATAACAGTACATTTAGGTTATCTTTAGGTGCCAGAGTTTTTTTATCGACCAGCTTTTTATTGATAGTCGCTTTAGCATCAATTGTTTTTATCACAATTCAAACAGGAAAAGATGTAGCGAATAAAAATGTAAAAGAATCAATTTATAATAGTCTCGCGTTACAAAATTATTTTAGAGATATTAATAATCGAGAGCTTTTAATCGTACTCGATGGGTTTGCCAGTGATCCAAATTTTACTGCTTATGTTTCCGAAGCAGTTGACACACCAGAAGGAGAACCAATCGATTTAGAGTCTATTCAGGATTTACTACAGGAAAGAAAAGATGATGCAGCGTTAGACTTTATAATTTTATTAGATCCAGAGGGAAGAGTGATCATTCATTCAGAAAATCAAGCGATGACAGGCAGAGATTTTTCAAATAAGGCTTTACTACAACCGGTGATTGAAAACCTAGAAGAAGCAACCGGCGTTTGGCTGGAAAACAAGCAACTCTTTCAAACAGCAATAGTACCATTATCTCTTGATTACGACTTAATCGGGTTTGCAATCGCTGGTTTAGCAATAGATAAAAGTTTAGCCAATGAAATGAAAGCAGTAGGTGGTGGTGACACATTGTTTTTAATTGCCAGTGACACCAAGTTAAGTTTAGTCGCTTCCACTCTTAACGTGGCTGAAAGCGCTGAGCTAATCAAAGAATTAGAGTCACATATAGGTACTCTTTCAAACTCGAATGAAAACTCTTCAAATATTCGTTTAAATATGAATGAAGAAAGTTGGTCTGTTCAATCTGTTCCTCTTGCAAAAAAAGAAGAGGGCCTGATACCTCTATTTGTTATTTATTCTTCTGAAAGTAAATACTCGGAAGGGTTCGAACGGATATTTAGTGTCATTTTAATTGCAGCTTTTATAAGTATCGCTCTATCAATGATGACAGCCTATTTTTTAACAAGAGGCATTCTTAATCCGATTAAATTATTAGCATCAGCCTCTAACTCCGCCGCAAAGGGTGATTACACAACAAAGGTTGGCATCTCTGGCGATGACGAACTTGCATTGTTATCAAACTCTATTGATAGTCTTTTGAGTGATTTGCGTGATAAACAAGATATGCAAAACTACATTAGCGAGCTCTCCAAAGTACTGCCGGAAGAAACAATAACGAATAATCAATCCCACTCTGATCCAGCTAAAATATTGCCAATGGCATTTCAAGAATACTGTTTGTTGGCGGTCGATATTAATGGACTGTTATCAATTAAAAAGGATTTGAAACTGACTCATGAAAAAATTCAAAGTATCAGTGATCTTATTTTGTTGCACGGAGAAAACAGTGGCGCGCTTTTAATTCGTCTTGGAAATGGCGTTTTCATATTAGCGTTTTCGGGTAAGAATAAAGAACAAATGGCATTTTCTACTCTGGGTGGAATCGATTTAAGTTTAAAAGAAAAAGGATATTTCAAAAAGGTTGATGACGTTACATTTTTAACTAAATATAGTTTAACGAGTGGACATTGTTTTATCGATACAATTGCATCTAAATCGGTTTGGCAAAAATTTATTGTAGGTATGCCCGTTAGGCAGTCTATTAGATTGCTTGAGGAATCTGCTAACGGTCGAGTGTTAGCGAGTATGGAAGTATATAAATCGTTAAAACCAGAATTTGATAAATTGAATATAAAGGCTAAAGCAGTAAAAGGTAGGCTGTCTGGTAAAACGTTTTGTTTAATGGATAGAAAAGCTGCTCAAAAGTTTATTTTGCCTTTATCTCCAGAACAAACTCAAGTACGAGCAACTCTAGTTGGTGCTGATAGTCACACACAGTCAGACAATTCAACAAGTTTGGATTTAACAACAGGCAGTGTTTTTGCACAAAGATACGAAATATTAACATCTCTAGGCAGTGGCAGTATGGGACTCGTATTTAAAGCAATGGATAGAGAGCTCAATGAACCGGTTGCTATTAAAATTTTACGAAAAGAAATAGCCGATGATAAAGAACATTTAGAAAGGCTAAAAAGTGAAATAAAATTAGCAAGACGAGTGACTCACCCAAATATATTGCGAACTTATGACTTAGGTAAAGTAGGAGATACACCTTTTTTATCGATGGAATATGTCAGAGGTATGACGTTAAGATATCTAATTGATAATTCCGGTAAACTTCCTTACTCTGCGGCGTTAAGAGTCGCAAGGCAGTTATGTGAAGGTCTCGACTGTGTTCATCAATTAGGTATTTTACACAGAGACATTAAAGCAGAAAATGTAATTTTGGAGCCGAGTGGAAATCTAAAATTAATGGATTTTGGTATCGCTAGAACCCTTAAAAAATCTGAGATTGATAAGTTAGATGAAGGCTTATTTGTGGGGACGCCAAGTTATGCATCACCAGAGCAGGTTCAAGCGGGTGAATTAGGTGTGGCGTCGGATATTTATTCGATGGGTATTTTGTTCAATGAAATTTTTACTGGTGAGTTGCCTATTCAAGGTGCGAGCGTGCGAGAAATATTGATGGCACATGTTAATTCGGAACCGTTAAAAGCATCACATTTTTGGAAGGAAGTACCATTGGAGTTAGAAAATATTATACTCAAGTGTTTAAACAAAAAACCAAACGAACGCTATCAAAATATAAAAAAATTATTATCCGATTTAATGGAGCTAAGCGCATGAATACAAAATTAGTGAAGCTATTTATTACATTCTTACTTATAAATATTTCTTTTTTTACGATAGCATTACCAAAACAAAAAACGATTGGTGAGTGGAATAACGAACTTTTAATAAGAAGTGAGAGAACGACTGATTTACCTAATGATCGGGAGGATTTAGAAAGAACTCAAATAACTCTGTGGATGGAGTTAACTGCACCTATCAATAAAAATTTTTCTTTTGGTGTGTCAGTAAGAGGAAACAAATCGAGTGATGACCCTGCTAATAATTTAATCAACTTAGATAATTCCGAGTCTAACACCTTTGAGCTAGATCAAAGTTTTTTAGATTGGAATATGTCAGACACTGGTTTTTTGAGAATGGGAAAACAGTATTTACCGACAAAGCTTTCTACAATGGTTTGGGACAAGGACTTAAGTGTTAGTGGCGGCGTTTTTAGTAATCGCTGGTTTGATGATTCTGACAATGAGTATGATTTTGCATTTGGTAGCGGCAAAATAAATCATCTATTTAACGATGAAGTTAAAATTAGTTTTTTGAATTTTCACTATACAACACCTATAGCTTCATCTTTTTTTACAGTTGGTGGTTCAGCCATAAAACTAACCGAAACGGATACCTTAATTAATGGCGAGTTTAATTTACGCAGAACCAATAATGATGCCGCCTTATTAGAAGAGTTTGAAGTCGCAATTTTGGACTTAAACTTTACTTTCGATTTGTTTGATCAAGCAATAGAATTTGGAATTGAGGCAGGGCAAAACTTTGCGCTGGAAGAAAACAACCAAATGACTCGAGTTAATTTGATAATAGGTGATAATCAAATAAAAAAGGGGTGGCAAATGAATGTTCACTTTCAGGATATAGAGCAAGATGCTGTGGTAGCCGCTTTTAAC